>JAJYIX010000005.1 GCA_021789865.1 bacterium | reverse complement strand
GGATCCATGTAAAAAGTATATAATAAAAGGCGGGTTAATTTTACCTTAAACTAACATGGTTGTCCGTAAAAAAATCCATCATCAATTCTTTTTGCCACTCGTTGTGTCTTTTATCATCCTTTATATTTTTTTGGCAGAAAACATTTTTTATTCGCAATTGATTTCTCCAATCTATCCAAAGCTCGTCAACTCGGACGAAAGTGCAACCGTCGCCTATTTGAAAAGAATTAAGTCGCTGTCGTTTTTTCCAAACGATCTTAATGCCTTCGAAGGGATGTTTGGTAGCGGCATCGTTCAACAAGTATTTTTATCCGATAGTATCCGTAACATCGAAATCAATAAATTTGAACAATATCTCCGCATCAGCCCTCACTCAAGGGATGCTCTTTACAACCTGTACTTACTATATAAGGAAAAGGGCGAAACAAAATTGTCAGAAAATTATTTGCAAAAGGCGAAAGCGATTGATCCCACCGTAAAATAAACCACATTGGATATAATAAGAACATGTTAAGACAAGTTCATTTATACATTAAAGGTGACGTTATCGGAGTCGGATTCCGGGCCTGGACAAAAATTCAAGCGAAGGTCGTCGGTGTCACCGGTTGGGTACGAAATAACTACGAGAGGCCTGATCTTTTCGAAAAAAAAGGCGGCGTTGAGGCCCAAATTCAAGGAGATGACGAAAAAGTGACACAGATGATCGATTTACTCCGAACTGGTCCGCCGGTCTCCAGGGTCGAAGACGTTGAAATCGTCTGGCAAGATCCAAAAGAAATTTTTGACGGCTTCAAAATCAAAAAGTAGTATCATTCACTGGCAATCGCGTCTATTTCGACAAGTACTCCCTTTGGCAGTCGATTGACTCCGACTGTCGCTCGGGCCGGTTTGTTTTTTTCAAAATACTGAGCATATATCTCATTGACCCTGGCGTAGTCTTCGATATTGGCCAAATAAATAGTCGTCTTGACGACTTTGTCCAACTTTGAACCGACTTCGGATAAAACAAGCGACAAATTTCTCAATACCCGATGGGTTTGTTCCTCGATTCCGGGGACGATTTCACCGCTGCCGGGCACGATACCTATTTGACCCGAACAAAAAATAAATCCGCCGGATCTGACAGTTTGTGAATATGGTCCGACCGCCTTGGGGGCCTTTTCTGCATCATTCATGCCTATATTTAACTGGTAATTGCGCCTTTTGAAGCGCTGGAAACAAGTTTTGCATATTTGTATAGGACGCCTCTCGTGTACCTGGTTTTTGGTTGTCGCCATCGAATTTTCCGTTTTTCTATTTCCGTCTTGGACACCAATAAGTTGATCGTTTTTTTAATTAAATTTATTTCTATTATATCGTCATTTTTGACTAAACCTATTGGCCCGCCATCTTCGGCCTCAGGGGCGACATGAGCGATCATGATCCCGTGGGTACCGCCGGAAAACCTGCCATCGGTCACGAGGGCGACATCCGCTCCTAACCCGGCGCCCATAATCGCCGATGACGGTGACAGCATTTCTCTCATCCCGGGCCCACCTTTTGGACCCTCATATCTGATGACGACAACGTCGCCTTTTTTTATTTCACCTTTGAGGATGGCTTCAAGAGAGTCTTCTTCGCGATCAAAAACACGGGCTTTCCCTTTAAAAACCTTTAGTTCCTTGCCGCTTAATTTTATGACCGCTCCGTCTGGCGCTAGACTGCCTTTGAGAATGATCATATGATGTTCGGGTGGCGCCAATGGCTTTTCCATAGAATAAACAATCGACTGGTTTGGAGGACGGACGGGTGCGTTTTTAATATTTTCGTAGACGGTCTTTCCGGTGACAGTCAAACAGTCACCATGAATGAGTCCTTTGTCATAAAGCATTTTCATCACCATCGGCACGCCGCCGATTCTATCCAAATGGGTCATCATATATTGGCCGAACGGGCTGAAATTTCCAATGAGGGGAACTTTTTTTCCAATCAGATTAAAATCATCGATCGTCAAGTCGACGGCGGCTTCGTTGGCCAATGCCAAAAGATGAAGAATGGCATTCGTCGATCCCCCCATTGCCCAGACGACGGATATCGCATTTTCAAAAGACTTTTTGGTGACAATGTCCCTAGATCTGATGCCTTTTTTCATCAAGTTGACAAGCGCCTTCACGGAATTATCAACATCTTCTACTTTCCTTTTCGAAATGTGATTATTATAATCAACGGCGGGGTGGGAAGCGCTCCCTGGTAAACTCATTCCCAAAGCTTCTATGGCCGACGCCATGGTGTTGGCGGTATACATTCCACCGCAGGCGCCACAGCCGGGGCAAGCCCTTTTTTCGATTTCCGAGAACGTCTTCATGTCTATTTTTTTAGCGGATATTTTTCCGACCGCTTCAAAAATCGAAACGATATTTACGTCACGGCCGTCAAGGCGACCGGGCAAGATTGTTCCCCCATAAAGGGTAATGCCGATTAAATTATTTCTTAAAATCGGCATTAAGGCGCCGGGTATCGTTTTATCACAACCGGCTAAAGTAATCGCACCGTCGACTGAATATGCTTCGGTCATCGCTTCGATCGAATCGGCGATAAGTTCACGACTGACGAGAGAATACTTCATTCCGGCAGTCCCCATCGCTTCACCGTCAGTGACAACCGGGGTCCCGAAAATGATCCCTTTGCCGCCTAAATTTTCAATTTCCTTCATTGCCTCTTCACCGAGTTCCTGGATATGAGCGTTGCAAGGAGTGATATTCGTATACGGACAGGCGACGGCGATCATTGGTTTTTTAAAATCGGCATCCTTAAATCCAACCGCGCGCATCATCCCACGGGCTGGAGCTCTTTTTATCCAATCGGGGCTTCCAGGATAACTTGTTAGCAGCCTTGAACGTGTTTTTAAGGATTTATTTTTCATTTTCTAAACTAGAAAATTATAACTCAATTCGTCGGGATTGAGCTCTTTGAATTTAAATCCAAAGTCGCTCATTTTTTTGACCATCGGCGGATAATCTTCTTTTTTGGAAAATTCCACTCCAACCAGAACCGGGCCTTTTTCCCGGTTGGTTCTTTTTACATATTCAAAAAGGACGATGTCGTCTTTCTGACCCAAAACATGATTGACGAATTTCTTTAATTGTCCGGGTTTTTGAGCAAACTCCACTAAAAAATAATGTTTTCGGCCCTGAAAAATGAGGCTTTTTTCCATGATCTCCGGATAACGGAGAAGGTCGTTGTTGCCACCTGATATGATACAAACGACGACTTTGCCTTTGATTTCATTTTTTACGTCTTCAAGGGCCGATACCGTCAGGGCGCCTGATGGTTCGGTGACGATTCCTTCGTTTTGAAAAAGATCGATCATCGTCGTCGCCACCTGCCCCTCAGGAACGACAATAACTTTTTCCAAATATTTTTGGCAAATTTTTAACGTGGTTTCGCCAACCGTCTTGACCGCGACACCGTCGCAAAAAGTATCAACTTCATGAAGAGGGGTCACTTTTTTATTTTCAAGCGAAACGGCCATCGAAGCGGCTCCTGAAGGCTCGACACCGAATATTTTTACCGACCGCTTCAACTCTTTGACCGCGATTGCCACTCCGGAAATCAGTCCTCCCCCTCCGATTTGGCAAAAAATGTAATCGGGCGAGTCTAATTTTTCCAGAATTTCCAGGCCAACGGTCCCCTGGCCGGCGATAACTTTTTCGTCCTCAAAAGCAGGAATGTACACGGCTCCGGTTTCATGGCTGTACTTTTTGGCGGCGACAACAGCCTCATCGTAGCTATCGCCTTCGAGTTTGACCGTAACGTGACCGTTGCCAAAATACTTGACCCGTTCGACTTTTTGGTTGGGGGCGACTACCGGCATATATACCACACCGTTGACTTTGAGTTTGTTACAGCTGAAAGCGACCCCTTGAGCATGATTTCCGGCCGATGCGGTGACGACGCCTTTGGATTTTTCTTCATCCGACAACGAAACCATTTTATTTAAGGCGCCTCGAATTTTAAAAGACCGTACCTGTTGCAAATCCTCCCTTTTGAGGTATATCTTGGCTTCGTATTGTTGTGACAATCTTTGAGAATACTGAAGCGGCGTTTTGTCGGTGACGTCGCCAATTCTCACGGCGGCTTCTTCGATTTCTTTTCTTGTGATTTTCATTTTTTATTACTGTTCTCCGGTCGTAACTCTCTAACTTTGGCTCCGGCCAGCCACATTTCTGAGTTTTTCATTGCGTCAAGTTCCTTCTTCAGCGATTGTCTATAATTTTTTTGACTGTTTTTCCTGATTACCCGCCTGGCTTCGGTACCGTTGGCGACACTTTTATACAGTTTTTTAAACACCGGTTTGACAGCATTTTTGAACTTATTTTTCCAATCCAAGGCTCCGCGTTGAGCCGTCGTCGAGCAGTTGGCATACATCCAGTCCATGCCATTTTGGGAAATTAGCGGAATCAAACTTTGCGTTGCCTCCTCGACCGTTTCGTTAAAGGCTTCGGAAGGTGAATGACCGTTTTGCCGGAAAAGTTCGTACTGGGCCTCCATGATCCCGGCAATTGCCCCCATGAGAACGCCTCGTTCACCGGTCAAATCGCTATAAACTTCCTTCTTAAATGTTGTTTCAAACAGATATCCCGATCCGACACCGATCCCAATTGCCAATACCCTATTTTTGGCGTGTCCGGTCGCATCTTGATATATGGCGTATGAGGAATTAATGCCCCGCCCGGAAAGAAACAACGTTCTCACCGTTCTTCCGGCCCCTTTCGGTGCTACGAGAATGACGTCGACATCTTTGGGCGGAACGATTCCTGTTTCTCCGGAAAAAGTGATTCCGAATCCGTGGGAAAAATAGAGTGCCTTTCCCTTGGTCAAATATTTTTTGACGACTGGCCACAAGGCGATCTGGCCGGCATCAGACAACAAATAACAAATAACCGTCCCTTTTTTTGCCGCTTCTTCGACTTCAAAAAGATCTTTTCCCGGTTTCCATCCGTCGGCAACCGCCTTGTCCCATGATTTAGACGGTTTTCTTTGACCAACGACAACGTTGAACCCGTTGTCTTTCATATTCAAAGCCTGAGCCGGGCCTTGTACGCCATATCCGATGACGGCAATTGTCTCATTTTTCAATACTGCCCGGGCCTTTTCTAAAGAAAATTCTTTTCTGGTCACAACTTTTTCCGTGACTCCTCCGAAATTTATTTTTGCCATACAAACTCCTCCATCATCCCGAATTAATTCCGGGATTTAAAATTTATAATGGATGCCGAAACACGTTCGGCATGACAATTTTTAATGACTAACTTCGTGATATTTTATGTCCGCAACCTCGATGACTTTATATATTTGTTTGGCCAACGTTTCCATGACTTTTTTTTCGACGTCGGCCGTAAAAAATATTTTTGAAATCCCTTTCCCCTTAACCGCGTAAGCATTTATTCTTTCGATGTTGATTTTGCGTTTTGTCAACAATCCGGCGATCCGATAAAGGACGCCGGGCCTATTTTCGGTCACGATGTCTACCGTATATAACATAAGTTTTATTATCAGCCAATTTCTAACCGCCAACCCGCAATCGCGACGCTACTCAAGTCTTACTTTATCCACCGCTACGCCGGTCGGCACCATCGGAAAAATGTTCCCTTCTTTGGCCACTTTAATTTCAAGTAAATACGATTCTTTACTTTCGACAAACTCGGAAATTGCCGTTCGTAAATTAATTTTCTTGGAAATCTTTTTCGCTTTTATCCCATAAGCCTTGGCCAGATCAACATAGTTTGGACCGGTCATATTGGTAAAAGAGTATCTCTTGTCAAAAAATAATTCCTGCCACTGGCGAACCATACCAAGAAATTCGTTGTTTAAAAGAAGAATTTTGATGGGAAGATTCTCCTGCATGATGGTCCCAAGCTCCTGGATCGTCATCTGAATTCCGCCATCTCCAACGACTACATAAGTCTGTCTTTTGGGGTTGCCGACTGCGGTTCCGATAGCCGCCGGCAGGGCGAATCCCATCGTTCCAAGACCGCCAGAAGTTATAAAGCTGTTCGGTTTTTTAAAGTCATAATATCTGGCTGAAAACATTTGATTTTGTCCGACATCGGCGACGATTATCGATTGTCCGTTCGTCTTTTCGGAAAGAGTTTTTATCGCTTCGTCCATCGTGATGTCGTCTCGATGTTTTTTTAATCTCTTTTTCTCTGCCGTCTGCTCTTTTTTGTCCAAAATACGAAACTGTTCCCGCCAACTTCTCCGATGACCGGTGTTGATGTGGGGCAACAGGTCTTTTAAAAATGTTTTTATGTCGCCGACGATTGGAAGGTCGGCTTTGATATTTTTGTTGTGTTCCGAAGCATCAACGTCGACGTGGATTACCTTGGCCAGGGGGGCGTACTCCGACATTTTTCCGACAACCCGGTCGTCAAACCTCATCCCGGCCGAAATTACCAAATCGGCTTCGTTTGTCAGGACATTTGGTGCGTACTTACCGTGCATTCCCGTCAGACCGACAAACCATGGATTGGACCAGGACATTACCGATAGGCCGTGTAAAGTCGCCGCTGCCGGAATCTCGCCTTTTCTCGTCAGTTCGTCAATTTCTTTTTCGGCGCCGCTTATCAAAACCCCGTGACCGACGAGTAGTATCGGCCTTTTCGATCGATTAATCAAGTCGGCGGCCTTTCGAACTTCGTCGTCGTCGAAGTGATTTGTAAAGGCTAGTTTTTTTACAACGACCTTTTTGTAGAAAAAATCCGCTTCTTCAAACTGGGCATTTTTTGTGATGTCGATGACAACCGGACCGGGTCTACCATGACTGGCGATATAAAAAGCTTTGGCGACCGTTTCGACTATTTCATCGGCGTGGGTCACCTGGCAATTCCATTTGGTAATCGGCGTCGTTATACCCATAACGTCGGTTTCCTGAAAAGCATCACTCCCCAAATACTCTGCTGCCACCTGCCCCGTGATAGCCACCATCGGAACCGAGTCCATCATCGCGTCGGCGACCCCAGTGACGAGATTTGTCGCTCCGGGTCCTGACGTAACCAGACAGACACCGGGTTTGCCGGTGATCCTGGCATATCCTTCGGCGGCATGGGCAGCTCCCTGTTCGTGCCGGACTAAGATGTGCCTTATTTGTTTACCGTAATCATATAGGGCATCATAGATTGGCATATTGGCACCGCCGGGATACCCAAAGATTACTTCGACCCGTTCCTTTAACAACGATTTGATTAATATTTCTGAACCGGACATTTTCATAAGTTTTTTTTAATAACGTCAGCAATTTTTTTCACCGCTTTGTCGATCACTTTTTCGTCGGCATTGGTAAAATTCAGACGCATTGTATTTTTTCCAATTCCCTGTTTGGTAAAAAAGTAAGTCCCGGGGACATAGGCAACGTGATTTTCTACCGCTTTCCAGTAAAGGGCAAGTGAGTCAAACTTTTCTGGACCGGTGACCCAGACAAACATTCCTCCCTCTGGTTTTGTCCATGAAAAAGATTTGGGAAAATATTTCTTCAAAGCGGAGAACATCGCCTCTTGTCGCGATTTATACATTTTCAAGATCTTTGGAAGATGCTTTTTTAGGTGTCCTGTTTTCAAATACTCTGTCGCTAAATACTGGCTATAGCTTGACGTATGCAGATCAACCGACTGCTTGGCGGCGACCATGAGGTCGGCGACTTTTTTTGGCGCGACATAAAATCCGACCCTTAGTCCGGGCGCCAGCACCTTGGAGAACGTGCAAAGATATACGGTATTTTCCGGCGCCAGGGTCTGGATTGGATCAAGAGCGACTCCCCGATAACGCAGACTGTTATAGGGATCGTCTTCTATTAAAAGAGTCCTATGCTTTTTTATTATTTCGGCGATTTTTTTTCTTCTTTCCCATATGATCGTTCGCCCGGTTGGATTCTGGAAAGTCGGTATCAAATAAACGAACTTTATTTTGTTTGTCCTTAATATTTTATCTAACGATTCGGGGATGATGCCGTCATCGTCGGTGTCGATCGCTTCATACCTGGGACCATAGGGGGCAAAAGCATCAACGGCACCGATATATGTGGGTGATTCAACCGCAATCGCATCGCCTTCATCGATAAATATTTTTCCCAAAGTGTCAAGTCCTCCTTGAGATCCCGAAGTGATTCCGATGAGATCGGGATCGGCTTTCATGTGCCGTTTCTTGAGCCAGTCGGATACGGCTATTCGCAATTCCTTCACTCCATTTGTCGGCCCGTATTGAAGTGCGGTGCCTTGATATTTTTTCAAAACCAAGTCATTGAGTTCGCCTATCACTTCGAGAGGAAAACTTTCGGGAGCTGGAAGCCCGCCGGCTAAAGATACGATTTCCGGCTTGGCCGTCACCCTCAAAAGTTCGCTCAAAGCGCTATACTCCATCACTTTTGTCCTTTTTGATTTTATTTTATTGATGTCCATAAGTTTAAAGCCAAAAAAAATCCCCGCCGGGGCGGGGTTTCTTTTGATTTTTTAAATCATCAGCAACATCCGCCCTGGGAAGGGACGAGAATAATGCTGACGATAATATTTTTTCGTGTTTTCATAAGACGAGAACAAATGTTAACAGATATTTTTAAATTTTGCAAACGAAATCGATAAGGACTATCTCCAAAGCGAAAATTTCCTTGTCAGTTCGTTTATTTGTTCGATGGGCCCAAAAAGACAGATGCCGTAATATTCCAAGGCTGCTTCAGGGGTTTCTTTTGTCCTTTGTTGCTGTTCAAAATATGTTCCGACGGTCATCGTCGAAGTAAAATCAACAAAATGGATCTCCCTTTCAATAAGAGAATTTCTCAACGTTCTAATCTTGTTTGAATTGTCGGCAGCAAGAATAATAAAAGGATTGTCAGAAATGCTTTTATGGATGCCGCCATCTTGATCAACATAACTATCAAATCTCATGTCGGGAATATTTTGGTAACTTGCCGAAAGACCAGCCGCCATATGACCCAACGCGTTCATTAAATTGGGAACCGGTATTTTTTTATTTAATACGGCGACGAATTTGTAAGTGAGAGGTCTAAATTCTTGATGATCCATGGCGATTAGATGAAACTAATAATAGCATCTCCAAACTCTTTTGTCCCGGTCGGATTTTTCAACACGATATCTCTGGTGCCGTATCCCTTTTCCAAAGCTTTCTTTACGGCTTTACTTATCGACCTCGATTCTTTTTTCATTCCAAAACTGTGGTCAAGCAGCATTGCGGCCGACAGTATCGCTCCGGTCGGATTGGCGATATTTTTTCCGGCGGCCTTAGGATAAGAACCGTGAATCGGTTCATACAACGAAGTATTTTCGCCGAAAGAAGCCGACGGAAGCATTCCTATCGAGCCGGCAATCACTGATGCTTCGTCGGTCAATATATCTCCGAACATGTTCTCCGTCAAGATGACGTCAAACCGTTTCGGATTTTTAATGATTTGCATCGCGCAATTGTCGACAAACATGTATTCAATTTCCAATTTTTTATATCTAACTTTTAATTTGTCTACGGTTTCTCTCCAAAGCCTTGACGTTTCCAATACGTTTGCTTTATCGACGACGGTAACTTTACACCTCCTTTTCATTGCCAATTCAAAAGCCTGTTCGGCGACCCGGGCGATCTCATCAACTGAGTAAGTTGACGTATCATACGCGACCTGGCCATAGTTCTTCCGTCCCCTTTTTCCAAAATATATTCCGCCTATAAGCTCTCTGATGACGACAAAATCGGTCCCATCGACGACTTCTTTCCTAAGGGGCGATCTATCCACCAAAGAAGGAAAAACTTTTATCGGCCTGATGTTAGCATAAAGACCCAAGCTTTTTCTCATTCTCAATAGACCTCCCTCGGGGCGGACTTTCGCTTTGGGGTTATTGTCATATTTCGGATCGCCTATCGCCCCGAATAAAATGGCGTCAGATTTTTTGCATAAAATATGGGTTTCCATCGGGTAAGGGTCGCGGTTTTTATCGATTGCAGCCGCCCCAATTAACCCGTACTCAAAATTGAACTGGTGATTAAACTTTTCGGCCACTTTTTTTAACACCCGGACCGACTCCGATACGACTTCCGGACCCACTCCGTCACCGGGTAATACTGCGATTGTCTTTTTCATAAATATTTCCTCGGGTCAACTATTTTACCTTCGATGGCGGCGGCGGTAACGGTAATCGGCGAGGCCAAAAAAATCTTGGCGTCCCTCGACCCCATCCGTCCGATGTAATTTCTATTGGATGATGAAATCATCTGGGCATTGCGCCCTATGACACCCATATGTTTGCCAAAACAAGGGCCGCAATTTGACGATTCGATATTGGCTCCCGCTTCTGCGAAAATCTGCAAAATTCCTTCGCTCATTAAACGGTTATAGACCGTTCTGGATGCGGGGATTATCGTAAAAGTGACTCCTAAAGCGACTTTTTTTCCCTTAATGATTCTTGCCGCCTCGAAAAAATCGTCATACCGCCCATTGGTGCAAGCCCCCAAAAAGGCATCGGTAATTTTTAAAGAATCAACTTTGGCAAAATCAGGGTTGTGGCTTTTTTGGGATTTTTTCATATATGAAGATATCTTTGATATGAAGGTGACGTTACCCGGTTTATGGGGAAAGGCGATGCACGGCTCAATTGCCGAAAGGTCAACATTGATGATTTTTTCATATGACGCTTCATTGTCCGGATAATACACTTTGTCGGCCGGATATTTTTCGGACAAAGATTCCGGTTCGAATACCGCCGTCCGGGCTCCCATTTCGACCGCCATATTGGCGATCGTGATCCGCTGTTCCAGAGAAATGTTTTTCAAGGCCGGCCCCCCAAATTCAACTATCCTTTTTGACGCTCCGGAGACCCCAAGTTTTCCGATCAAAAAGAGGATGAGATCCTTACCGTACACGCCTTTCCCAAATGATCCTTCCAAATTGAATCTTATTGTTTTCGGAATTTCAAAATCGTAAAAATATCCCGTCGCCATCGCATAGGCGGCGTCGGTCGTCCCGACTCCGAAAGCCAACGCGTTTAGAGCACCATTTGTGCACGTATGAGAGTCCGTCCCGATGACTATTTTTCCGGGCGTTATGTAGCCGTCTTCGATCAAGACGACGTGCTCTATTCCGTCCCCTTCCTTGTAACATTTTATTCTTTGAGTTTTTGAAAATTTCTCCATAAGATCGATTCCTTCCGATACCGCAACCGATGAAGATGGGACGGTGTGATCAGGAATAAAAAATATTTTTTCAGGATCGAAGACTTTTATCTTTTTTTTATGTTTTTTGTAAATATCGATAAATTTTTCCTTAAAATCTTTTATCGCCGGAGGTCCAATCACTTCGTTAAAAAATAGGGTGTCGATCGGAAGGTCGAGCTTGTCGCCGGCAAAACTCGGTCGGCCGACATGATCGGAGATGATTTTTTCGGCAATAGTCATGGGCTTTATCTTGCCATACCGGCCCAGATCACACCTACGAGGTTGGGTTTGGCCCAATAGGATGCTCAAATTCGACCTGATTTTTCCAAGTTTCCCTCCGATGGAAAAACTTTTCAGGTCTTCCCGAGGATTTTTTACTTTGTAAGATTTTTTGCCGTGTCTGATAATCGCATTTTCCAAATCGATAACTACGTCGTTATTTAAATGAAAACCTTCTGTCGAATCTACGATTAGGGCCGGCAAACCATTATTTATGCAGTTACGATAGAAGATGTCCGGAAAGGAACTCGAGATTATCGCTTTGACGTTATTTTTTTCCAGGGCATATACCGCTTGTTCGCGTGAAGATCCGCAACCGAAATTGTCGCCGGCAACGACGATATTACTTTCGCTCCCGTTTGACCGTTTAATAAAATCACTGTCGTAATTCGCAAAAGCATACTTTCCAAAAAAAGACTTATCGCTTGATTCCTGGAGAGTCCAGGCCGGTATTATATCGTCGGTGTTTATATCTTTAGGAAAAATCGAAGTTACTTTCCCTTTAATTTTCATGGCTTAGTTTTTTCATTAATATTGATAATTCTCGGTCGTCAATCAGTTTTTTATTGTCGGCCACTTTTAAAAATTCTTGATATATAAAGTCGATATTGTCCTCCCCGATTCGGTATCCGATTTTACTTAACCGGTACTTTAACGCGGCTCTCCCCGACCTGGCCGTCAGAAGAATTTTTGATTGATCGACGCCGACGTCTTGAGGATCGATGATTTCATAATTGGACCTATTTTTGATTATTCCGTCCTGATGAATTCCCGAAGAATGCGCAAAGGCATTGGCGCCCACGATCGCTTTATTCTTTTGTACCGGCATATTCATAAGGTTTGATACTTTTTGACTTATGGAAAATATTTTTTTAGTATCAACACCGGTTGTCATTCCGAGTTTTTTGTGGGTTTTCAAAATCATAACAACCTCCTCGAGGGAGGTATTCCCGGCTCTTTCGCCAATTCCGTTTATCGTCGCCTCAACTTGTCTGGCGCCTTCCATTATTCCCGATACCGTATTGGCCGTTGCCAATCCCAAATCGTTATGGCAGTGGACAGAAATTATCGACCGGTCAATATTGTCAACGTTCTCAAATAAATATTTGATTTTCCGTCCGAAGTCGTCGGGCAAGCAATATCCGGTCGTGTCGGGAATGTTGACGACAGTGGCCCCGGCGGCAATAACTTTTCCAACCAGTTCCGCTAGGAATTCATCATCGGCCCGTCCTGCATCTTCAGCATAAAATTCAACGTCTTCAATAAATTTTTTTGCATACTTTACCGCTTTGATAGCCTGTCGTAATATGTTTTCCCGGGTCGATTTGAATTTGTATTTTATGTGTATGTCGGAGACGCCGATTCCGGTATGAATCCTTTTCTTTTTGGCAAATTTGAGAGCGGTCACGGCACAGTCTATATCTTCTTTTTTCGCCCGAGTTAAAGCGCATACTGTCGGACCGGTAACCGCCTTAGAAATCTCCTCGACCGACCTAAAATCTCCGGGTGAAGAAATCGGAAATCCGGCTTCAATTATGTCGACGCCAAGCGATTCCAATTCGCGAGCAATATAAATTTTTTCCACCGTATTCAACTGGCAACCAGGCACTTGTTCCCCGTCCCTCAAGGTCGTATCGAATATAAATATTTTTTTTCCCATGTTTTTTATAAATTTTTAACCAAAAAAAATCCCCGCCTGGGCGGGGTATAAAATTTTTTTACAAACAAATCAACCCGCCCACTGAAGCGGGGTAAGGAGATTTAATTTTGTAAATAAAACTTTCATCATGACAACAAATTTATCACAAGGAAATCACAAAAGCAAGTCCTGTGGACCGGAGGGGACTTGAACCCCTAGTCTCTTCCATGCCATGGAAGCGCGATGGCCATTACGCTACCGGCCCAAAGTTTTATAGCTTTCCCGCCGAAGCCGGACCGTAGACAAACCGCCTGCTTCGGTCACAACAAAGTTGTAAAATATAATTATTATATCACTCCAAAATGTTATTTGAAGACAGAGTTGAGGCGGGCGAGGTGTTGTCGTTATCGTTAAAAAAATTCCTGAACCGTCCTTTGTTGAAAAATTTTGTCATCGTATCGATTCTGAAGGGCGGATATATCGTTGGCGAAGTCGTGGCAAAAAACCTTGGAGTTGAAAACCTACCTCTCGTCGTGACAAAAATTACCAACCCGAGGCAAATGGAAATGGCAATTGGCGCCCACTGCTTTGGCCTCAACTATCTGGACAAAGACCTAATTAGGTTAATTAAAATCACACCGTTTGTCTTAAAAAGACAGGTCACCTTGGCAAAGAAAAAGTTCTCCGAATACATAAAATTTATCGGGATAAATCAGTCGTTTTATAAAAAAAGTATCGACAAAATTGCATGTCTGATAGACGATGGCGTGGCTACCGGCGCTTCGGCCACGGCCGGCTTGAAATTTTTAAGGAGAATCGGATTTAAGATTGTCGTGTTGGCTTCCCCGATCGCTCCTTACGATTTCAAAAATCCCGGCTTTGATTCGATTATTTGTAGTCACCGGGAATTTGATTTTACTTCGGTATCAAAATACTACAATAAATTTCCCCAGGTGGATATCACTGAGATAAAATCACTTATCTTCAAAAAATTGATAAACTGAATCTATGGAGCAACATCCGATACCGAGACAGATTACAACCTTCGAATTCAAATTGGTTGGATTCCTGACGATAAAGCAGTTCTTGTACCTATTGGTCTTTGTCGGTCTTGGATTCATCGTTTACGCGATATTCCCGGTCCCAATTCTCAATGTTTTTTTTGGAATTGTCGTCGGAGCGATTGGAGCCGCTTTCGCTTTTGTACCGATTAACGATCGCCCGTTGGACGTCTGGTTAAAAAATTTGCTTAAAAGACTGACTTCCCCCACCCAATACCAATACCACAAACATAACGATGCCCCCAGTTATTTGGTCAATATGACCGTACAAGCCAATCCGGCGCTTGTCAACAACCACATTGACTCACAAAAAAAACTGAACAATTATTTGGGAAAAAACGTAACGCAAACGGGAACGCCAAGCAAGAAACAGTCCATAAATAATCTTTTCCAAATTCCGACACCGAATCCTACCAGCAGACCCTCTGTTGAAGCAAAAAAAGCCGCAACTTCGATGCCCTCGCCGTCCGTCAAACCAAAAGAACACTTTTTCAGCGGATTGGTTAAAAACTATAAAAACATTCCCCTCTACGGAATCCTTATCTACGTAAGACAGGATGAAAAAGGTGAGCCAAAAAGAATTTTAAAAACCAACGTCAACGGTGTATTTGCCACTTTTAGTCCGCTTCCGGCCGGCACTTATTTTTTTGAAATCAAAGACCCTCAAGGCAAACACTTTTTTGATACAATGAAAGTTGAGATCAAGGATGTCAACCCTCACCCGATAGAAGTTGTCTCGAAGGAGATGATATGACCCAGCCAAATAGACCAACATCACCGATTAAGGCTTCAACACAATCTTTTACTGAGATCGACGAGATAAAAGACGACATCGTTTTGCTGAAGGATTATTCGGCAGCAACCGTCATTGAGGTCTCGGCCGTCAACTTTTGGCTTTTGTCGAGCGAGGAGCAGAATTCTATGATCTATGCTTATGCCGGCCTTTTAAACTCTTTGTCGTTTCCGGTCCAAGTCTTGATCATTTCAAAAAAAATGGATATTTCCGCCTATCTTGACTACCTTCAAGAAAAAGTCAATAAAACGACCGTTGATCTTATGAAGAGCCGGTTGAATTCCTATCGAGACTTCATTAAAAATGTTGTCAAAAAAAATACCGTTTTGGAAAAAAGATTTTTTTTCGTAGTTCCTTTTTCGCCATTAGAACTTGGCGTATCGGGGGCCAATCCAAAATCGCTTAACAAGGATTACGTCATCAGTCGGGCTAAAACTGCGCTTTATCCAAAACGGGATAATCTTTTGAGACTCCTTTCCAAAATCGGCCTCAAGGCGACGCCGCTCTTTTCTCAAGAACTGACGGAAATTTATTACAATCTTTATAACCCTTCGGCGACGGGTCGAAGATTGGCGCCGGTCGAAAGCTATACCGATGTTGTGATGACTCAAACATAAGTCCATAAAGATTATCAAGTTAGAAAGTTCAAAAGTTTGAAAGTTTAAAGGATATAAAAAGATTTTTAACTTTTAAACATTCAAACCTTAAAACCTTTAAACTTTGATATTAATATGATTGATTTTTTTTCACTACTAACAGGCCGATCGACAAAATCAACCGGTTCAACGCAAACCAGTAACCACATGGCCAATGTTTTGGCCCAAGGCAGTGTGTCGATCAAAGACATTATCGCTCCCTCCTTTATCGAAGTTGATTTTAATCATCTTAAAATCGACGATCATTATTATCGCACGCTTTATGTCGTTGGTTACCCGCGCTACGTTTCAGCCAACTGGCTTTATTCATTAATAACATTCGATCATCCGCTTTACATATCGATGTATGTTTATCCAACCGAATCGAAAAATGTCCTAAATGATTTGAAAAGAAAAATTGCCGAGATGGAAGCGACGATTGAAAGCGATATTAAAGCCGGCAAGGTGGTTGATCCAACCGTCCAGGTGGCTCTTGACGACGCCTTAGCCCTCCAGGCAGAATTAGCCAAGGGAGCTGAAAGATTTTTTCAATTCGGCCTGTATATCACTATTCCGGCCGATTCTCTTGAAGAACTCAATCGAATTACCAAAGAGATCGATTCGGTTTTGTCGTCACTTCTTATCGTCGGACGCCAAGCGACTCTTGAAATGGAAGAAGGGTACAAATCGACTTTACCGCTTTTTTATGACCGACTGGCAGTCTGGCGCAACATGGACACCACTTCCTTGGCGACGACCTTTCCTTTCGCAACTGCCTCTCTCACCAAAAACGAAGGGGTACTGTATGGGATAAACGAGCACGATGGTTCCCTTATTATTTTTGACCGCTTTACTTTAGAAAATGCCAACTCGGTCATTTTGGGTAAGTCGGGCGGTGGGAAAAGTTTTTATGTCAAGCTTGAGACTTTGAGATTGCTCACAATGGGCGTCGAAGTCATCATCATCGATCCAGAAAACGAGTATCAAAAACTTGCCGCTTCGATGGGCGGCGAATTTGTCATTTTTTCAACCACATCGCAATACAAAATCAACCCCTTTGATCTCGTTACCGAAGGCGTTACCCCCGACGAACTCTCAAACAAAATTCTCGATCTCCATTCCTTAATGAGAGTCATCATGGGCGACCTGACTCCGTCGCAAGACGCCCTTTTGGATCGCGCCCTTGTCCTTACCTACAAAGAGAAGGGAATCACTCAGGACATCGAGACTTTCAAACTTGAACCGCCGCTCCTTGAAGATTTATACAAAATCCTTGTTGGAATGGAGACGCCTGAGGCCAAAGAGTTGGCCGATCGATTGGAAAAATTCGTTCAAGGATCGGCTTCGGGAATATTTAATCAAAAATCCAACTTCGACATAAAAAATCCGTTTACCGTTTTTGGGATCCGTGACCTTGAAGAAAACCTCCGGCCGGTCGCCATGTATATCGTATTGGATTATATCTGGAATAAAGTTCGACGGGATCCAAAAAAAAGAATCCTCGTCGTTGACGAGGCTTGGTATCTCATCAAACATAAAGATTCGGGGGCCTACCTTCATTCGTTCGCAAAAAGAGCCCGCAAATACCACCTCGGTCTGACAACAATCACCCAGGACGTCGAGGATTTCTTGGAGACAGACGAAGGGAAGGCCATCATTACCAATTCCTCCTTGCAGATCATCCTTAAGCAATCGACCGCTGCGGTCGAAGCGATATCGAAGACCTTCTTTTTGACCGGAGGAGAGAAACACTTTCTTTTATCGGCTGGGGTTGGTGAAGGGCTTTTCTTCGCCGGACATTCTCACGTTGGATTCCAGGTCGTCGCTTCGGAAGAGGAAAAGGGATTTATAGAATAATCATGGACCCTACGGCCTTAGGAAGCGTCTTATCTGTACATGACCGGTTTTTCTTTTTGGGGAAGGACGAGACTCATCCGGCGTTCACGGCCATTGACTCTTTCAATAAAAGCCTTTATTTTTTGACCGATTTTAAAATCTTCATCACCTTTTAGTTTGGAGACGTGAATAAGTCCCTCGATTCCTGGAGCCAGCCTGACAAAGTATCCGTATTTTTCTTTGCGGACGACTTCCCCCTCCACCTCACGATCTTTCGGATATTTTTCCTCGATCTTATCCCAAGGATCGGGAGTAAGTCTTTTAAGGGAAAGATTGAGCTTGAGGTCGGCTTCGTTTTTTTCAACGACGTAGACGTCTATAGTCTCACCAACAGTGACATATGAAGCGGCTGAACTAATTTTTTCCCATGAAATCTCTGATATGTGTATCAGGCCTTCGACCCCCTCAACCTCGCAGAAAACTCCAAATTCAGAGGCGCCGAGGACTTTGGCCTTATAAGTTTTTCCTTCCTTGATCGCCTCAAATTTCTTTTTCAGATCTTTTTGGGATATCTTCAGGGCCGAGGCTTTTTGAGATACAACCAAACGATTTTTTTCTTTGTCAACCTCAAGAATCTTAACCTTGATTTTCTGGCTGGTTAGTTTTTCCGGATTCGATATAAACTGTTCTGTAAGCTGAATTTTCGGAATCACTCCCCTTATACCCATAAAGTCGATAAAGACGCCTCCTTTTCCGTAATCTCCACAGACCACTTCTATTTCCTCCTCTTTTTCTTTTTTCTCGGCCAATATTTCCCATTTGCCTTTTTCAAAAAACTTCCGTAAAGAAACCACCGGAAAGCCGTTCTTCGACTCCTCTGAAATGACTCTCACCTGGATTTTATCGCCAACCTTAAGGTATGGAAGATAGGTCGAGACTTCTTTGATTTCGAGTTCTCCCAAAATCGCATGGGCTTTGCCGCCGACATCAAAAACGATCCCTTTTTTTGAGAGCGATACGATCTTGGCTTCCACTTCGCGACCTTTTTTTAGGAGGTTTGGTTTTTGTTTTTTAAGAAGAGATTCCATTGGGTTCACGGACCTTGATGCTGTATTTTCTTTTTTTTGCTTCATCTTTGAATTTTCTCCTTTTTAGCCTTGGATGGCGTTTCCTAGAATTCATAATATATCAAATTAACATTACTATTACAAGCGGATAAATTTACGTTACTATTGAAATCCCATACCCATTATGTTATATTATAGGGCATTATGGATAATGTATTGTTACCGTCTCTCATTGAGAGGTTTATAAAACACTTGGAATCGGCCGGAAAATCATCCTTCACGATAGTGGCCTATAAAAAAGATCTCGAACAGTTTACCGGATATTTGACGAGCGTCGATATCCAAGACATCCGAGAAGTCAAAAAGGACAACATCGACGGGTTCATCGCCAAATTGATAACTGACTCATATACCAAAAAATCCGCTTCTAGAAAACTCAACTCCATCAGGACTTTTTTCAGATATCTTAAAAATGAGGGTGTGGTTGAACAAAATCCGTCTCTTGACGTTTCACACCCCAAATATGTTTCTTCACCTCCAAGAATTTTTACCAAGCTCGAATACCGTGCGCTCCGGGATTTTGCCAAAGAAGACGCCAGAACATACGCCTTGGTAGAGATACTCCTGCAGACCGGAATAAAAATCGGCGAGCTAGCCAATCTTAGGACGGAAGACGTGACCAATACCGGATTGAACATCCGCCAATACGGAAAAACTCCACAACGACAAATTCCTTTAAACAATCCTATTAAAAAAGCCATTGATGAATATGTTAAGACGCGACCGTCTTCAAAAGACAATCATTTGTTCATCACGAGAACCGGTCACCCGCTCCTGATAAGAAACATCCGCCAGATTATCTCCCGTTGCTTTAGAGAAATAGGCATCGAAAAAGCGACCGTCAACGACTTGAGAAATACTTTTATCGCTCACCAACTCCAAAACGGCGCTTCGGTCGAGTACATTGCCCGCCTGGTCGGACACCGTAGACTGTCTTCCACCGAAAGATTCCTTAATCTGGTGAAAGAAGAGGCTGAACGCAAAGAAAAAATCGGCGAACTGTAACTTCCATACCCGCCATTTAAACCGGACTTGTAATAGTCGTTAAATCCATTCACACATCCTGTTGACAACCGCTGTGGAATTGTTTATTATTTGTGGACAAGTTATCCACAAATATAATTTATGTCATCCCCATCATCCATTTGGAAGGGATATATCGAAGACCTTGAAAAAAACCAGCAACGAATGCCGGTCCTTTACTCCATTCTCAAACACGTTAAACCCGTCGACGTTTCCGACGAAAAGATTGTTCTTTCCTGTGAAAACCAGGGTGCAAAAATTTTTCTCTCCCAACGAAAACTTGAGGTTGAAGCTTCTTTTGCGATGTATTTTAAAAAATCTCTGCACGTAGAATTTATCATGGCTCCACCGACTAAAAAGAGGGTCGAGTCGCCGCTTTTGTCGTTTGAACCGACGACCGACGATCTTTTTGAGCGGGCGGGTTTGAACAAAAAATACAGTTTTAATAATTTCGCCGTTTCGTCGACTAATCAGGTCGCCTATGCGGCCGCTCAGGCGGTCGTCAACAACCCCGGCAATGCCTACAACCCTCTTTTCCTATATGGTGGGGTTGGTGTCGGAAAAACCCATCTCGCCCAAGCCACCGCTAAAAAAATTCTCGAGAACGATCAAAATAAAAAGGTTTTGTTTAGCCCCGGCGAAACATTCACAAACGAAATGATTGAATCGATAAGAGAAAATGCCGGCCCTCGGTTCAGAAGAAAGTATCGTCGCCTAGGAGTCCTCGTCGTTGACGACATTCAGTTTATTGCCGGAAAACAAGCTGTTCAAGAGGAGTTTTTTCACACCTTTAATTCAATTGTTTCTTTGGGCGGACAAATAATCCTAACGTCAGACCGGCCGCCGTCTTCGATAAAAAACCTCGAAGATAGGCTGAGGTCGCGCTTTTCCGGCGGGCTCATTGTCGACGTTCAGGAGCCAGACTTTGAACTTCGAACCGCCATCCTTCTTATTAAGGCCCAGGAGAAAAACATCGGCCTTGACATTGAGGCGGCTAAAGTTATAGCCGAAAGAGTCCTTGACTCAAGAGCTCTTGAAGGGGTGCTCTTATCAATATACGCAAAGGTTTTGGGAATAAAAGAAAAAATTGATCTCGAAGCGATTGAGTCTTTTTTTGCCAACAGCCAAGAAAAAAAAAGGAAAAAAATTACCCCCTCAGATGTCATCCGGACTGTCTGCACTTTTTACAACGTTAAACAATCGCACCTAAAAGGAGAGACTCGAATCGAGTCTGTCGTCGTTCCTCGACAGGTGGCGATGTATATTCTCCGTCGCGAGATGAAGATGAAGCTTATGGAAACGGCCGCTGCCCTGAGACGAAAAGATCATACGACCGTCCTTCACGCCGAACAGAAAATTTCCTCTCTGATGATGAGGGATCAAAATTTTAAAAAAGAGGTTGACACAATAATCCAATCGCTTGATTCTTCAACATAGTATCCACCCACCATCCACAGAGAAAAATTACGATTTTTTCTGTCTTGAAAATCCAAGCGTGTTTTTATACACTTATACACACCATCTATTACTACTTTTCTTATATTAAAAAATGAAAACAACCCTTTTAAAAGACACCTTTCTTGAAAAAATAAACACGTCTTTAAAGTTTACATCGTCAAAGGTCATTTCCTCAAATGTTCTTCAGGGAGTTTGTCTATTGACCGACGAAAACGGCCTCCACTTCTATTCGACCAACCTGAGCAGCTATTACCACTCAATGATTAAAAAAGAAAAACTCGACAAAGTCAAAGTTGTGGTCGAACCGAAAAAAATCAGCGAGTTCCTAAGTCTCGTCAACACGCCGAGCGTCGACATAGAGATAAAAGAAAAAGACCTGATAATATCTTCCGGAAAAACAAAAGGAGACTTTCCGTTGATAGACGCCTCGGAATTTCCTTTTCCGCCAAAAATAAACTCGCCGAAACAAAAAATCAAAACGAGCTTTTTTGAGAAAAATCTCTCCACTATTCTTTTTTCGGCTTCGTCTGATGAGACCAGACCAGCCTTGACAGGAATAAATTTTGTCGTCAAAGAGGACGGCTTGAAGATAGTCTCCACCGATGGATTCAGACTGTCTCTTTTAAGTCTTAAAAGGACCGAAGACGTCCCCTCGATGATCGTGCCATCGCAGTTTCTTGATGAGGCAATAAGGCTCATAAAAGACGAGGAGCTCTTATTTAGTTTTTCAAAAGAGGAAAAAGTCCTGGTGTTTTATGGGAAAGAGGTTGACCTTTATACAAGGCTTATAGATGGAGACTATCCTCCGTTTGAGAGAGTGATTCCGTCGGAAAAAAAGACGACTATTACCATATCTAAAAGCGACCTTTTGAGAGCCGTCAAGCTTGTGTCCATCTTCACTCGTGATGTTTCAAACATCATCATTCTAAAGACCGAAAACGATGAAATTGTCGTAATGCCGAAGGCAGGAGGCGAAGATGTGAACGTCTCTAAAGTGGAGGCAAAAATCGACGGAGAAGGTCAGAAAATAGCCTTTAACTATAAGTTTTTAACCGATTTTCTGTCGGCAGCCGAAACCGAAAAAATACAGATAGAGCTTTTGAGGGGTGACGCTCCGGCGGTTTTTAAACAGGTTGGTGTTGATAATTTTTTGCACATCATCATGCCGGTGAGAATACAAGATTAGATTGAGAAACATTAATTAATTATTTGTTATTTCCAACACGACAAATATGGACAAATTCATCTTGGACACGAACCTTTTCTTTAATATGGGGGCCGATCTGGGCCTCGGCGACAATACGGAAAAGATAATCACCACCATAACAGAAAAGATTTTATCGCTTAAGAAAGCCGGGTTAGCAGAATTTTTTATGCCGCCGAGAGCCGTAGACGAGCTCTTGAGTTTTTTTGAGAACAAAACCCAGGCTTTTTTGAAGAATTTTCTGAGTTCGATAACGATAAAATCCCCGGAGGTAGATGGATTAAGTTTTCCGGCCGCCGTTTTTTATAAAATGGTTGACGACATAAGGGGAAGAAGCTTGAGGGGTCTAAATATCGGAGAGGAGGAAATAGTTGCCTCGGGAAGAAAGATGCTTGGAGAGGAAAAAAACCTATCACAAAAAGACTTTCAAATAAAAATCGGTGAAGCGATAAAGAAGTTCCGCGAGCGCTATCGTAATGCAACCAGAACGGGATTTTTAGACAGTCTGACCGACCTTGACATTATCGTTCTCGCCAAAGAACAGGGCGGATTTCTTGTCACGACTGACGAAGGGGTCTTGGCTTGGGGAAGAGCCTTTGGCGCGAAAGAACTTCCGTCCCCTTCTTTTATAAGAAGACTGGACGATCTCGCTAGTCTTCGTCATCAGGAATAATTGCGGACAAAGCGTCTAGGAGTTTGTCGGTGAGAGTTTTTTGAGGTTTTTCCTGGTACATTATGTGGGCCGATAAAATGGTCAAGACTATTTGTTTATCTTCGTCTTTCGGAATAACCATGTATGCGTGGTAAAAATACGGCGCCCGCGACACGACTGTTAAGGTATTAAAACCGAACCTTTTTCCGAAATAAAAATGTGAGAGCGACTCCCATCTTAGGGTAACTCCGGCAGCCTCGATTCCGAAAGCGGTGATCTTATTTTCCACTTCGGGTGGTGGCGTTATCGTCAAAACATAGAAAAGGAAAACCAAAGACCATATCGGAATCAAAAGAATCTTGTCGCCAAAGAAAAACATGATGGCGGACAAAAGCAGGGCGACGGCGACATAGAAGCGAACTATAATGGCCGAACGCTTCTTATAAGGTCGCAGAGGGGCCTTCCAGTCAAAAAGCACCTGAGGGTTGTTCTCCATATTGCCATTATAATAGACAAGTAAACAATTCTACAAACTCATTTGTCCATTTTTTCTGGACAGATTTGATTAACGGTGTTTTGTATGCTATAATATTTACTATATGGATAGTTTTAACAAGGTAATCTCATTCATTCTTGGCCTCGTTGTTGTAATCGTCTTTGTCGCTGTTTTAATGGGTAAAATCAAGCTTGGCGGCAAAGGGTTTCCACTCATCGGAGGTTCATCTGTGTCGCCAACCCCGTCCGTCACCGCAAACAAAACTACTCCGGCTCCTGGAGCCCAGACGACCACGACCAATCCCAACACTAATACCAATTACAAACCGTATGTGACGGGCACACCCCCCGGGATGACCAAATCAAATACACCGTCGACCATCCCGTCAACGGGTCTTCCTACGATTTTTATTCCCTCGCTTATGGCTATCGCTGCCGCCGGAGGTTTCTTAAGAAGAACAGGAAAGAGCTAAGGGCTAGCGCTTCCGAAACCCGGTATTTGAAGGATCTGATTTGCGACTAGATTGACAATAAGAATCGACGTTAAGGAAAAAATTAGTCCTATAATCGCTCCATAAATAATTCGTTTTCCATAGTTTAGTTTTTCCGGCTCGTTTTGAGACGTCAAAATAACAAAAGATCCGTAAATGAGGTAAAGGAAAGCAACTCCTCCGACGACGGAAAAAATTATTCTCAAAAGGGATTGAACTACTCCACCAGCTCCTCCCTGTTCGAAACTACCGTTGCCCCCCGTTGTCAAACAGCCAAGAAATGTGTATTGGCGCCCAGGGACCGGTGTTATCGGCAAGTTGGTGGTCGGGTCGACCGCAAGACTCTCCATGGTAGTCGGATCGGAACTTATCCCGGGATAAAGACATTTTTGACAATCGCCCCAGCTTTGTGGAGGCGGGTTTGGAGGACAGTATCCGCAAAGGTCGCAGGCCGAATATCGGGGACCGCCGGTCGTCGATACAAAAGAAGGGGTGGCCGTCTGAAAGGCGTTAGGCGGAGGCGTTGGGGTATAAGTCTGGGCCTCGACAGGAGAGAAAATGAAAAAATAAACAAATATTACAAATAAACAAATTAAGAAATTAAGGAAAACACGTTTCATAAAGAAAGTATAATGATGTTAAGTCAAAAATCAAAAGGAAAAAGTAAAAAATCTTAACGGACATGAAAAAAATTTTATCGCTGGTTATCCTAATGGTTTTTATGTTTTTTTGTCTCCCGACTTTTACGTCGGCGGACATAAATGACGAAATCAGTAGTCTAGGAAACCAAATTCAAGCCCTCACCCAAGAAAAGAACCTTACTCAAGGTGATTATGATGCCGCGGTCGCCAAACTGGACAGTATAAAAAACCAAATTTCCCAACTCGAAAGCCAGATTGCCGAAAAAGAACTCGAAGTGCAAAAAGGAGAAGAGGCTTTGGCCGTCCAAAAGCAACTGCTCGATGAAAGGGTTAATTCGTATTATAAGAACGTTAACAGTTCTTCCCTAAGTCTTTTGAATCTCCTTATCGAGCCGAACTTGGCCGATTCGCTCCGTAAATTTTTTTACCAACACTCATTGGTAAATCAAGATAAGGACACTATCATAAAAATCGTTTTATATATAAAAAATCTCGAAGAAATAAAAGCCAATTTGACCCAACAAAAAGCAAGCCTGGCCGCCTTAAAAGTTCAGGTTGACCAGCAATCCCAGGCTTTGGCCAGTAAAATAGGTTCTCTGAGTAGTCAAATATCGGCTTTAGTAGCTCAACAGCAGGCCCTGATCGCTCAACGTTTAGCGGCCTTGAATCTGCCTCAATCGGCCTATACGTCGGCAAGCGGATGTTCTTCTGATCTGACTAATGGCCGCGATCCTGGATTTTCGCCAGGGTTCGGATTTTTTACTTTCGGCGTTCCCCATCGGGTCGGATTGAACCAGTATGGGGCAAAAGGCAGGGCGGCTGGCGGCCAAAGCGCCCAACAGATCCTTCAGTTTTATTACAACGCTGACTATACGACGGGCTACAACGACGGAATAAACATTCATGTTGCCGGAACCAATGAATATGGCCAGTCGATAGATCAAACGTTAAACATAGAAGACTATTTGAAACATATATACGAAATGCCCACGAGCGACGACTGGGGAATGGAGGCTTTAAAAGCCCAGGCGATCGCCGCTCGCTCTTATGCCCTAGCCTATACGGGAAATGGCGCCAATACGATTTGTCCTAGCCAAAGCTGTCAAGTTTTTAAGCAGGAGGAGAATAGTGACAGATGGCAACAGGCGGTCGATGCGACTAAAGGAATTGTCTTGACTTCGGGAGGATCGCCAATTTCCGCCTACTACTCATCAACGGCGGGAGGTTATGTTTATTCCTCTAGTAACAGCATATCGGCCAGGCCATGGACAAAAAATGCCCAAGATGGAAGCAGTTCGTACAACAGTTTCAGCGACGTCAGAAATAATGCCTATGATAAAGATTCGCCTTGGTTTTATTGCGATTGGGGGGCGAGATCACAGTATGGAGGGACAGCTTGGCTCAAGGAAGATGAGGTGGCCGATATCGCCAATGTCATCATGCTCGTCCACAAGGATCAATCGACTATTGCCCATGTTTATCAAACCGATGCCTCCAATCCGGCGGGGACAGATACATGGAGTAGCGACAGAGTAAAACAGGAATTGAAAAATCGCGGCGGCAACTATTTCAACTCGGTGAGTTCGGTGGCGATAAGCGCCGATTTCGGATCGGGGAAGACAACGTCGGTGACAATAACAGGCGATGCTGGGACCCAGACATTTTCCGGCGACGATTTCAAGACCTATTTTGATCAAAGAGCCCCTGCCAACATCCAAATCGTCGGACCGCTTTATAATGTAGAGAGACATTAGTAAGTTAAAAAGTTTAAAGGTTTCAAGGTTTGAAAGAAAAAACATTTTAGACCTTTTTGACTTTTGAATTTTCAAACTTTTAAACTTCTTTGATATATGTATATTGTCAATTTCTTTAAATTCCGCTAATATGTTTTATATATGAAAAACTTCCTAAAAATATTTTTGGCCCTTTTTGTTTTTTTTGTTTTTGCCGCCGTCCCGAGCTATGCAATAACTTTTGACCTGATTGCTCCTTCCGGAACTTTGCAAAGCGGTCAAAATGTCCAGTTTACGATAAACGTCAACACTGAAGGACAATCGATGACTTCAACCTCGGTTGGAATGACTTACGATACCCAATACGTTCAATACGTTTCGGCTTCAGCCGGCAACACTTTTACGACCGTAAGCGCCAATGACCTTGGCGGTGGAAAGCTGGTCTTAACAGGCTCGTCCGATAGTGGATATAGTGGTAGCGGTAGTTTTGCCGTCGTAACTTTTAAAATCATAGCCACTTCTCCCGGTTCGACGACTCTTTGTGCTTTATATAATCCCGATACTCCAACGCCAACACCGGCTCCGGGAAATCAACCGACGACACCTCCTCAGCCGACCAGCCTTCCGACGACCGGACAAACTGAATCAACGACAAAAGGCGCCTTGCTCGGTTTTGGATTTTTTTCTTTAGCTGCCCTCGGTTTTTTTATTTTGAAAAACGTATGAAAAGATGGCTTCTGACAATTTTTTTCTTGTTGGCGTACCTTTTTGTTGCCCGCTTTCCGATTATGGCACAGACGGTAACGCCGCCTCAGACAATTTCCGTTGATTTGGGTGATGGGATGAAGACGGCAATTGATCCAAACGCCAATTATTGTGGTTGTCCGGAAGAACTTAATCAGGTGTATTCACAACTGAAAGATGGTCAAACTTGTGCTACCGACTTTCAGGACTTCATGAGTAATCCGACCAAAAAACATTTTTGGATTCAGGACACGACCGTGACCGCTCAAGGAAAAGCCAATGACCGGGCGAGGCAATTTATTTACTGGGTGATGACTCATACTTCCATAGACAATCACCCGGTCCTATATCAAATTTGGGGAACGACGAGAAACATTGCTTATTTTTTTACTATTCTTTCAGCTGCTCTTTTCGGTCTGGCCATTATTATTGGCCAGCGGACCAACTTTGCGTCCGACGTGAAAGTCTGGCCATCGATAACCAAAGTGCTCCTTGGGCTTTTATTCATATCTTTTTCGGCGACAATCGTCGTCACAATAGTCCAGCTTTCAGGCATACTGATGAAATTTTTTATCGAAAATCTCGGAGGTCGCGACCTTTTTAATATATATTTTTCCGGCGCTAGCCAAGAGTCAAATTACATTACCTTTCAGGGATGTCGGGATCTTAACGTCACCGTTCAAGAGGCGGCTCAAACGGAAATGTTCATCCTTAAATTAACCAATATCAGCTATTATCTAATGGGAGGGGCGTTGATTTTGCGGGTAATTATTTTATGGTTTTTACTCTTCGTCGCGCCATTTTTAGCCATTCTTGAATATTTTCACATATCTAAAAATGTTGGTTGGGTTTGGATCGGAACATTTTTTCAATGGGTTTTTTACGGACCATTATTGGCTCTTTTTCTTGGAGCGCTGGCGGCGATTTGGAAAGCCGGGATTCCTTTCATTTTTGATTTTTCCCGGGCCGGCACCGTTCAGGGCTATATTTATCCAACCGCGATAAATATTTTGTACGGAGGGCCGGCGCAACAATTGTCGGCGATAAACAATGGCAACTATGTTGATACGTATGTCGAGTACATAATCACCTTAATCATGTTGTGGGCGGTAACAATATTTCCCTGGTTCCTTCTTCGGACTTTCAGGGATTACTGTTGTGACGGAATAAACGCCATAAAAAACATGCTGTTGTCGAATTTAAACAATTTGCGCGGTCCAACACCTCCATCCCCCTCTCCGGCAACGCCATCAGGAACGTCTTCTTTCAGTTCAGCCACCGAGATAAAAAATCAGGCGACCGCCGATACTTATCGGAGAATAGAAACGGTGGAAGAAATTAAAAAGGCGAATACGGAAGAGATCGCCAAGTCTTTGAATATCAAAGCGGGTAATTTAACCGACATCGCGTCCCTTGAGACCAATAAAAACGTCAGCCAAAACGTCACAAAAAACATCAATTACTTGAAAAATCCGTCGGTCGCCGATACGACCGCCGAAAGATTGAGATACATGAATATCAGAAGCGAACTTTCGACAAGAGCGTCCAAATCCGATCCGGTGGCAAGACAGATAATGAACAGTATTCTCTATTCCAGGCCGCAACAGGTGGCGCAAAGAGAAACGATCATTTCATCGTTGCCAAAGGCGATTCCGATTACTCAGGTGATTTCGGTCCGAGTCAAGTTGCCCCAGGAAAAAGCCGCCAGTATCTCCTCATCGGTCATAAGTTACGGGGCGGCTAATATCAAAATTGCGTCGGACATTGCCGCAACGACCGCCGTACCGAAAGAAAAAGTAACCGCCGTTTTAAATAAATTAGGGGAGAACGTCAATACGCCGGTTCCCGACATGATTCCGAAAATAAGCTCCGGTGCGCACGTCGAAAAAGAAGCGGTAGCCAAAGTCATCAAAGAGTTTTCCAAGGCCGTTTCCGCCGATAACAAGCTCATAGAAGAAGTCGCTAAAAATCAGAATATCGACGTCGCGAAAGTTAAAGAAGTTGTAACGGCTCAGGCGCCGATTATCGCCGAGCCGCACAAGAACATTGATCAAGCCGTCGAAGTCTCGCCGAAGGTGTCTATTGACGAATATGAACAAGTCAAGAAGATGTGGAGAGATCAATATGAAAAGGGAGAAATTCCGTTGAGCGACAATATAAAGACCCGTCCTCAATGGGTCGATCAAGACATAGTGCTGATTACCAATACTTTGAATAAGCTTTTATCGGACGACAAGTCACTTAAGGAAGAGGCGCTGGACGAGGTTGGATTTATATTGCCGATATTCTTGGTCAACAACTTAACCGGAGAGCAGTTGGTGACTTATCTCAAAGCTAAAGTCGAAGCGGCTAAACAGGTCAAAGAACTTCAGGATAAAGAAGCTGAAGTGACGGCTCGTCTTAAAGCCGAAAGCGAAAGGGTCGAGATATCAAGACCGAAAAAAGCCGAAGCCGAAAAGGAAATGGAGATGAAGGAAGAGATAAAAAATGATTAAATAAGCAAATCCACAAATACTACAAATCAATATACAAATGATTTAATCATTTAAATTATTTGATAAATTAAATCATTCATTTGCTTATTTGAAGTATTTGATTATTAAACTTAGTAAGAACTTCTACAAAGTTTTCCTTAATTAGTATCGTATCCTCTATCCTCATCCCCCATTTCCCAGGAAGATATACCCCAGGTTCGATTGTGACGATCTGGCCCGGCAAGGCAAGATCTTCGGAATACAATGATATTTTTGGGAATTCATGGACTTCAAGGCCGACGCCATGTCCGGTCGAATGGGAAAAATTTGGGAGAGAATAATCGTTTGTTAAGGCGTTCCTGCAAAACAAGTCAATGTTTTTTAACATTGCTTGGCTATCTTTATTACCGCTTCGGTCTAAGGTGGCCATCTGAGAAATAGTTTTTTTTTGGACATCCAACAGATTTTTATAGGTGTCAATTACTTTGTCGTCCTGGTGTCCTACAAAAAACATTCTTGTGATATCGGACATGTAACCTTCGTACTTGGCACCAAAATCGATAAGGATGACCGATCCGTTTTTTATTTTTTTGTCGTTACCGGATTTGGTGTCGTAATGCATCAGGGAGGAATTTTCGTCGACGGCAACGATCGGATCAAAAGCCAGATCGTAGCCTTTTTCCTTAAGCCAGAATTCCATTTTGAAGGCGATCTCTTTCTCCGATTTCCCAACTTTGATTAATCGAAGCGTCTCTTCAAGGCATTTGTCGGCGATGCGGCAGGCCTCGGACACTTTTTCAATCTCTTCCTTATCTTTTATTGCCCGTTCTTTTGCAATGATTTTTTCGGTTTTAACGAATTGGACCTCAAGATATTGCCTTAGTTTTTCCCATTCTCCAAGCTTAAGATCGTCGGCTTCCACCCCAAAGGTTTTTATCTTTTCGTCTTCGACTATCTCTTGGAGCCATCTTATCAAACCCTTTTCTGGACCGATGATTTTAAGGGTGTAGTTGTCGCTTTTGCCACTTGCATAGCGGCTATCGGTAAAGACGTACAAATCTTTTTTTGTGACCAACGCCCATGATTCCCTTTCGTTATCGACCAAAGTCTTGAAACCGGTCAGATAAAGTATGTTGTAAAAACTGGAGACCAAAAAAGCATCAATTTGCCTTTCGGTAAGAATCTTTCTGAATGAGTTTAGCCTTTGTTGTAGCATAGCGACAAGTAATTATATATAATTTAAACTTAATGAACAAAAACAAATATGTTCTTTCGGTATTGCCATCTCCAAGGCCAAAAAATTACCCCTTAACGGTTCTTTCCGACAAAAAAGAGTTGGAAAAAAAACTAAACGAGTTGGGCGAAAAAATTGAACTGAATGAAGCCTTAAAAGGAGGGTTTGTATCTCAAGTTTATTCGGCCAATTTAAATGGAAAGAAAGTAGTGGTAAAACACGTCGAGAACCTGACTCCTTTTGACCCGACGGAATTTTTTATTGATAAAAATGGATTGGTAGAAGATGTTCGAATTTTAAAACTTTTGGCAAAATCCAGAAAGATCAGGACCCCAAAAATCATCAGGTTTTTTCCGAAAATTAATTCGGCCATCCAGGAAGATTTGCGGGAAGAAGGATTTTTTCTCTTAAACGATCAAATCATTGATGGAAAACTGAATGTTAATTCGGCCGGCTTTGTAGGCGAATCATTGGCCAACCTGGCAGCCGAATCAAGAATTTGGAAAGAATTCAAAACCAATGAATCATCGGAGCAAAGTATTTATGAAAGGGGTTTGGAATTAAGACTGGCGTACCCAAATTCTCAAAAAGAATATTTATTTTTGGAAAAAGAATTTCTAGGCAATAACAAATATTTTTGCTGGCCGGATGGTCATCCGAAAAACATCCTTGTAAAAAAAAGCGGAGAGTGTGCTTTTATAGACTTTGGTCGAAGTGTTTGGGCAGATCAAAGGTACATGCTTCCAAATTTTTTAGCCCACATAGTTGTATATTGTTTAGCAGGATATATCGATAAAAAATTAGCCGAACAATACATTTTAAAGTCGGTATCCTCGTATAAAAGTATTGAGCCTATCAACGAGAACATATTCTGCCAATATCTTGCGATGGAGGTCTTGCATCGCGCCAATGGCAAATGGGTGGCGGGAATAGATACGAGGGGGAAAAAACTTGCACTTTTGAAATTCGGGATGACCGTATTCGACGAGAAAGTCTTTTCCATTAACGAACTTTTGAGACTCCTCCTATGAATTTTTCCGAAAAACAAAAAGGGATCGCGGCCCTCATAACCCTGGCCGCGATGTATGCTTTTATGGGCGTTTTTACCAGGTATCTGGCGGTTGACATGTCGATATTCCAGCAAGTTTACCTTCGCCTTTTCGCTGCCGCCATCCTTGGTACGGCCATTTTTTATAAAAAAATAGATTTTAAAAAACTATTCTCCGTCTCCATAAAGGAATGGACGCTTTTAATTTTCCGGGCTTTGACGTATTACCTCTTGGGAACGGTAATGTTTAATCAAGCCATCCTGGAAACAAAGATAAGCACAGTGTCTTTTATTTCTTCTATTCCTATGACCGCCATCCTCGGATTTCTAGTCATAGGCGAAAAAATAAGCCCGAAGAAAATACTATACATTGCCCTGGCATTCGTCGGGGTTGTCATAATTTCCGTTAGGGATTTTTCTTCGATATTCGTCT
>JAJYIX010000052.1 GCA_021789865.1 bacterium | reverse complement strand
CGTCGCCACTTTTATCGTCGGATCCTTCAAAATTTCCGACCACTTCTTAATGACTGATATTTTTTCCTGTGACGTTTTTCTTAAAACCAACGGTCTCCTTAAAAATTTCAACGGCAACGGCGAATATTGGTATATCGAGTATAAATTGACAACAATGAAAAAAAAGAATATTCCATTTTTAATAATTTTATTTTTGATTTTTCCGTTGATAAATTTGTAGCCGAGAATGACGCTGTAAAATGTGAAGGCGACTATAATCGCGTTGTATTGAAAAAAAATCGATCGCATATTGTCATTTATTGAAAATATATTGATGCCAAGTTCTGGCAGGGCGATAAGAAGCGACGGCAGAGAAAATAATCCATAGAACATCGGCAAGAAAAGCCGGAAAAGATATGTCAAGTCGTCTTTGCTGAAAAGATAGCGGAAAGTGACCATCGGGTGCCGGAGTAAATTATAAAAAATCTGGGTTGGCGAATCGCCAAAGTCGCCATAGTAACGAAGGGCGAAATGATGAGCTTGTCTGAAGTAAGGAATAATAAAATAAATCGTCCCGATAAAAAATGCCGTTCCCAACAAAAAGGAAGCGATCCCAACTCTTTTTTCTTTTTTAAAGAAGAAAAGATAGATTCCCAAAAACGCGACGATCATCCCGACGTGTTCCTTGGTCAGTAAGGCTAGAATTACAAATACGAAATACCAAAAATATTTTTTTGACTCCATGAAAAACAGAGCAAAAAGAAAGAAAGTCGTCGCCAGAACAACTGCATGGAAATCAAAAAGATTGGCGCGCTCAACCGGAAAGTAGGAAAGGTAAACCGCCGAAAAAAAGAGCGCTAGCCATTTATTCTTGATTAACTTTTTGGCTAAAAGGTAGACAGCCAAAGCACCCAACCCGACGATAATCGTCTGCCCGACGAGGAGAACTTCCGGTCCCTGGTAAAGGTGGTAGAACGGCGCGAAGACGGCCATAATCGGATCGAAATGAACTGCCATCCGGTTGATGTTTCGCTTCAACGTCTGGTCGGTCATCTCCAAAAATCGGCCCTGCGAAGTATTATAAACCGTCTGATCCATTATCCCCAAGTCGTAGTAGTGGGAATTTAGAGTTCGGTATCGTTTGATACTGAACCAGGAAAAGAAAATTATGTAGACGATTATTAGCAGCGCCAAAATTATCGCTTGCTTGCGATTCTTGAAAAAATTTTCCACGTAATATTTTACTACAAAATGCTGAGAAATAACTTAATAAGCCCATCCAGATGTTCACTTGTTTCCCGAATGATACTTTTCGTGAATTTCTTTTAGTCTCATATTGGTGACATGGGTATATATCTGGGTTGTGGAAATATTTTTGTGTCCAAGCATTTCCTGGACGCTTCTCAAGTCGGCACCGTGGGAGAGCAGATCGGTTGCGTAGGAATGTCTCAGGGCATGAGGTCCGATACGAAAAAGAATTCCGGCAATTTTCCGGTACTTGTCTACCAGCCGTTCGACGGATCTCACTGATAATCGTAATTTCTCAGGAGTGAGAGATGGGTCGGCTTTAGGCCCCGAATAACGTATGAAAAGAGGCTGATAGGGGTCTTTCCGACCGGCCAGATAACGACTCAACCAATTCTTGGCGGACTTCGATAAAAAAACGACTCTGGCTTTTCCGCCTTTGCCGATTACCCCAAACTCACCGGCATCCATATTAATCTGTTCCCGATTCAAGGAGACGAGTTCGGAGACACGTAGTCCGGTTGAAAAGAGGACTTCGAGAATCGCTCGATCGCGGAGTCCACTCTGGCCGGTTAGATCGACCGCCCGAAAAATTTTTTCCAGCTCCTCAGGCCGTAAAAATTTGATGTTCCGGTCGCGACTTCTCCCAAGTTCTATCATCTCGGGTGATAATACCGCCATCTTTTGTCTTATGAGGTAGCGGAAGAAGCTTCTGAGTGCTACCAGGAAGTAATTTTGGGTTTGGCGCTTCAGGACACCCTTATATGGATTCTTGTACTCGTGCGAAATGAACAGACGGAAGCTTCTTAGAGTTTCATCGTCAATATCCTCCACATTGATATTTTTGTCACCGTTTTTTGTCTTTTCCAACCAAGACTTAAAAAAGTTCAGGTAATATCCGTACATCTTTACCGTCTTTAAAGAAAGATTCCGGTCCAGTTCACAGTATTCCAAAAACCGCAAAATGGCTTTGTTAACCGTCATAGTTTTTATCTTAAACGACGACGGCAAACATATCAAGTTCTTGAAAACACGTCAAGCGAAGGTCCCTGAAGTCTGTAATGCCAAGTGCTTGTATGACTTTAAAAAAAGTTTACGGACTTTGTAGACTTTATGGACTTTGTTTTTTGTATAATAAGAAGTTATTATGAAAAAAATCTCATTAATCTTCCTGGGCGTTTTTTTGGCCATTGCCGTTGCCGGCTATTTGTGGCTTCATGGCCTGACAAGCAAGATAATGGTCGGATCAGGAAAAAAAACCCAGTACGGCAACTTGATCGCCGAGAGGCTTGCCAAAGACCAGCCGATCAATATCGTGCTTTTAGGCTATGGCGGTGGTAGTCATGACGGGGCTTATTTGACCGATTCAATGATTGTTGCAAGCGTCAATCCCCGAGAAAAAAGGGTCACTCTCATTTCGGTCCCTCGTGATATTTACGTCAATATGCCAACTGACGATAAGGGCGGAAGTTACTGGAAAATCAACGCCGCTTATGAAATCGGCCTTGGCGAACTTGGACTCAAAAATATTCCGGCCCAATATCAAGGTCCGGACGGCGGGGGAAAAATGGTTGAAGCTGTTACATCAAAAATATTAGGAATCCCGGTCGATTATTTTGTCGCAATAGATTTTAACGGTTTTAAAAATACCATTGACGCTTTGGGCGGTGTCGATGTCAACGTCGAAATTACGTTCACCGATTACGAATATCCGATAGACGGTAAAGAAAATGATCTCTGCGGCCAAGACCAACAGTTTAATCTGATAACAGATTATATAAATAATCCTTCGGCCGACCAGAATCAACTTCAACAACTTTTCAAAGATCATCCCGGCTTGGAAGATTTTTACAATAATATCACCAATGCCCCGGAAAAAGCCTTTCCGTGCCGATACAAAACGATTCATTTCGACCGCGGCATGACTCATATGGACGGAGAGTCGGCCTTGGAATACGTCCGATCCCGCCATTCGCTGGAAGACGGCACCGACTTTGGAAGAGCAAAAAGACAAAGAAATCTTTTGGAAGCGGTCGAAAAAAAAGTTTTTTCGGCTCAGCTTATTCCCAAAATTATTCCTTTTATGCAGTCGTTGGCCGATGATTTCAGGACGGATCTCTCACTCGACGAAATCAAGACATTTGTCCAAAATGCCAACAATTTTAAAGGTTATCAAATCGCCAATCTCGCATTAACTGATCAGAATTTTTTGAACGACACAACTGCCGACGGTCAGTTCGTCTTGCTGCCGAAAGCCGGCAAGGACAATTGGGGTGATGTCAAAAAATGGATTGCCCAGTCGCTTGATCCAAAAGCGCTTATCACGTTCCCGACGATTCAGGTGGAAAATGGTACGACCACCTACGGCCTCGCCCAAGCCGTCACCGACAAGCTCAAAAATGACGGATATTTTACCCTGACACCGATTTCATCAAAAAAACAAAATTTCCCGTATACTCAAATCATAAGTTTTGGCAACGTCGACAAAAACATAATCGACCGCTTGAAAAAAGACTTTTCGGTTCCCGAGGCATCAGTCAGCGCCCACCCGTCCAATCCAGCTCTCCCTTACAATGTTTTGTTGACGGTCGGTGCCAATTACTCGGGTAAATAACAAACTTCCTATGTGGTTTTTTTACTCGATTTTAACGGCGGTCTTTCTAGGTTTTGGCCAAATAGCGGCCAAAAAAGGTTACCATCACATCACGCCTTTATGGAATACATTGTTCGCCGGGGTAATTTGGGTCATCCTGATTATTCCCATAATTTTGACCCACAAGATTTTCTGGAGTTTATCTCCCATTTTGTTTGCGGCTTTTCTTGTCGCCATTTGTTACACGATTTACTACTATAGTTTGGAAAAAGGGCAGGTATCCTTGACAGGTACCGTCATCGCCACCTACCCGCTGATTACCGTAGTCTTATCCACGTTTTTTTTAAAAGAGCATACCGATATTTTTGAGAAATTGGGTATTTTTCTGATTATTTTCGGACCGGTTGCGTTGACTTTTCTTGAACATAAAAAAACGCCGATTAGAAAATCGTGGGATCACTGGTTGTGGTGGGCGATTATGGGAGCGATCGGTCTTGGTATCGGCGATTTTATTTCAAAGGTGGCAATCGGCAAAAGTGACCCCTGGACATTTACTGTTGAAACAGGGATATTTTACCTCCCCATCGGATTGATCCTTTTTTTCATCGATAAAAAAGGCCGTCGCCTTCCGCCACTTCATTTAAAAAAATTTTTGCCCTCAATTGTTGGCGTTTTTATGGTCGAATCGTCGATAATTCCTTTTAATATCGCTTTTTCTCTCGGTTTAGCGTCGTTGGTCAGTCCTTTAAGCTCGACTTACACGATACTAAGTCTTGTTTTGGCGTACTTCTTACTTGACGAAAGACTGGACAATAATCAGTGGCTGGCCATTGTCGTGACGATATTAGGGATCGTTTTTTTGGGAGTCTGAAAGCTTTTCTCTCTGTGTCAGAGGAGGGACTTGAACCCTCACGCCTTATTCAGGCACAGGATCCTAAATCCTGCGTGTATGCCAATTTCACCACTCTGACTATATATCTCTTTCTGTGCTAGTGCTAAAACTCCTTGTTTTAAACGATGTTCAAGGTTCAGCATTTGAGATCTAGTCAAATTATATCAAAATTACGCCTTGAGTTTGGCGGCCCATTCTGAGAGAAGTTTGTTGTTACCTTCCATGTTGAAAAGATATCCGTCAATTTTCAGAGACGGGACTACCAAAGTGCCGCCGCTTTTTTTTACGAAATCATCAAGAATGTCAACGGCGGTGCAAAAATGAGAGTACGAAGAATCCCCAAGCCCAAACACGGCGCAGGCTTTGCCACCATAATTTTTACCGGTAGAATTTTTCATGAATGAGACGAAGTCCATGTGGGGTTGGCCTTCAAGTCCATCGTTATCCCAAGTCGGCGTCGCGAAAATCCTTAAATCATAAGACAAGGTGGAATCGAAATCAACTTCGGAAATCATCTTTGTCTCAACGGTATTACCCATTCCGACCAAAGTCTGCATTAAAAATTCCGAAGCCGTCTGAGTACCCGAAGAATAGGTCGCATACGCTATCAAAATGTTCATATTCAAAAAAATATTGCCAGGGCGACGAATATAAAAAATACGATCACATACGCGCCCGGAACAATTAAATTAAAATAATTCAAGACTTCCGAAACGATTATGGGCCAAGTGATGGCATGCATACTCATTTTGTATACTTCGGAAAAATCATGGCCTTTCTTAAAAATTAGATTAAAAACCCAAACGACCAGGGCCAGTATCAAAAGTCCCATCAATATCCCAAGCAACTTGAATACGGACCCGAAGACAACATAGGCAAAAGTAAACAAAACGGCGATTACGTCAGTGAATTGAGTCGCTTTATATGCGTAAGGGGACACTTTGGTCAATAATTTGTCATAAATACTCTTATCGACCGAGATGTTATTTTTTAAACTGGAGAAATAAAATATCTGGTTGGTGGAAAAATCGTTCTGACTTTGCCGGGAAGGGTAGATTAGAGCATTTTTTGTAGCCAAAATATATGTCTTGAAGGCCGGGTAATCGTCTATTTTAGCCGAAGTATCGATGACCAATACGTTTTTATAGCTTTCAGTCTGCTCACTTTTTTTTAGAGGAACCACAAAAGGCTGAGGAACGTTTACCGAAAGATTGCCGTTGACGATATTGATTTTTAAATCGTTGGGATAAAATGTTTTTGCCCTGGTCATAAAGTCGTTGACGGCCGGCTGTATCGACGGACGAAAAGAAGCATAACCCGCGGCGATCTGGATGGCTGTCAGGAGAGTAAAAAAAAGGACGATCAAATACAAATATTTTAAGGAAAATGTAAAAGGTGCCTTAGCCACCTCTTTATAGTAGGAAAAATCGGTCAATGATCTTTTTAATGAATACCAAAAAGTTTTAAAGGATTTCGCCATAATCTAAAGAAATGATAATAATACTATTATAGCATTTGCAAACCGGACTCATAGTTTTTAGATACAATTGTTCCTATTCTCATCTCCAGTCAACGGGCGCTTGTCCATATTGCTCCAGATATTTATTGGCCCGGCTAAAATGATGATGACCAAAAAATAAATTGGCCGAATAAGGAGAGGGATGGCCTGAGGCTAAAACAAGATTGTCATTCGTATTTATCACCATTCCTTTCGCCTGGGCATATTTGCCCCAAAGCATGTAGACTATATGTTGGCGGGTATTATTTAAAGTCCAAATCACCCCGTCAGTAAAATCTTCCCAGCCACGTTTTGAATGGGAAGCCGGTTGGCCGGCGGCTACTGTCAGGACACTATTAAGCATGAAAACACCCTGACTTGCCCAGCGCGTCAGATCGCCGGAGGGGTAGGGAATTACTCCCAAATCATTTTTTATTTCTTTAAAAATATTTTGTAATGAGGGTGGTAGTGGAGTTTTATCGGAAA
>JAJYIX010000051.1 GCA_021789865.1 bacterium | reverse complement strand
TTATAGAAGCTTTTTAAATCGCCGTTATTTGTGATCGTGTGGTCGGCCATCTCGATGCATTCGCCCACTTGCTGGCCTCTTTTGTCTTCTTTAAGTCCAAGATCGCGGTTGCTGATGACCAAAAACTCCTCCCAATTTTTTGGATCCCAGGGCTTTTTTCTAGAAACAAGCCTTTTGTAACGGACGTGTTTTTTTGCCGTGACAGCAATAAGATAAAAATTCGAAAGTTTTTTTAAGAGTTTTACCTCGCCCGGATTCCTGATGCCTTCGATAATCATTTTTTTTATCCCGTTGTGATTCAAGATATTCAAAGCGCGCTCCGCCAATACTTGATTTCCATACTTTGCCCGAAGCTCATTGCCGATATTCTGGAGGGTCGCCCGGTCAAATTTTTTTATTCCGCGGCGTCGAAGCTCTTCGTGGACAATTGATGATAAAGAAAAAGAAATAAATCCGTATTTATGGCTCAGATATTCCGTAACGACACCTTTCCCGGCGGCAATGGGGCCGACTATACCAAGGTAGATACGCTTCATAAATCTCAAATCAGAAATATCAAATTACGAATAAATTCCAAATATAAAATTTTTAATTTATAAACAATATTATTCTTTTCTGTTTCGAGCTTAGTATTTAAAATTTATTTGATATTTGTACCGTCTCTATTCCCAAAAATACGGAAATCTTATTTTCGACAACCCGCAAAATGCCGTTCTCTTTAATTTCTATGTTGACCGCTCGATTGTCACCTCCTATGATAACAATTTTTTCGCGAATTATCGAAAAGAAATTAGCATGATACGGCAGAATATCGAATGAGCCCTTGTCGTTGACCGATGAGATACTTCGAGCCTCGCCGCTAAAAAGTACCTTCTCGGGATTTTTTACCTCGACATAAATATTGTCGCTATTAGTTTTCATTTTGAAATTTTCAGTTTTTAATAAAATTCAAGTTTTTAATTTTTATTTTTGAAAACTGAAAATTGTTTATTTAACGTTTCCAATATACAAAAACTCTCCTGGGTCGCGGCCGTCGTATTTTCCTTCCACGATATCTTTTACGTCGGCGACTGTCTCCTGCCTTTTGATAAAATTCCCTTTTTTGCCAGTCTGGTGCTCGGCGACAAAAAAATTCTGAGTCATGTAGTTTTTTATGATAGCCGCCCGTTTATATATCGTCCGATCGGATGCCGAAAGCTCTCCTTCACCGACTAAAGATACGATTCTTTCGAGCGACGAAGCTTTTTTGAGAATCGCCTGTGCATTCCTGAGGGTCTGTGCGTGATTCGCTCCGACGATATCGGCGTTTAGAGCAGAAGAAGTCGAAGACAACAAGTCTATCGCCGGAAATCTTCCTTCCTGGTATACTTTTCTCGATAATATTACGGTCGTATCAAGATAAGGAAAAACCGCTTGGACGGCCGGATCGGTGACGTCGTCTGAGGGGATGAATATCGTCTCGACGGTCGTCATACTCGCCCGGTCGGTCGAGACCAGTCGCTCGTGAAAATCGGCCATTTCACTCGTTAAATCGGGTTGGTATCCGCCTTCCGAAGGAATTGAATTCATTAAAGTCGACAGTTCATATCCGGCTTGGGCGAACCGAAAGATATTGTCGATGAAAAAAAGAACATCCTGTCTTTCTTCGTCACGAAGGTATTCCCCTATCGTAACTCCGGAAAAAGCGGTCCGGAAACGGACGGCCGCGTTTTCACCCATTTGCCCGAAGATCATGGCCACTTGCGGCAGAACCTTATTGTCCCTCAAACTTTCGTAAAGTTCCTGACCTTCGCGGATACGTTCGCCGACACCGGTGAAGACGCAGCTGCTTTTTGAACCCGCAAGGATAACGATATTGTGAATTATTTCCGTCAAAAGAATCGTCTTGCCGACACCGGCGCCTCCAAAAAGACCGGTTTTTCCACCCCGTAAAATCGGGCAAAAAAAATCTATCGCTTTTATACCCGTTTCCTCCACCTCCGACGGCGGATGAGCGCTTAGGACAGATGGACTGTTGCGGTATATCGATTGTTTCTCACGGGTCTTGACGACTCCGTCTTCGTTTTCACCGAAAATATTGATGACGTGACCCAAAAGCTCACGTCCGACTGGAATCTCAAAAGAAAGTCCGGTCGCAATCACTTTTTTGCCTTTGTGGATTTGATCCATCTTTTGATAAACCAGTCCGTAGTAAAGATTTCGACCCGCCGACTTCAGGATCTCTATCTGCACCTTCGGATTATCTTCAAGGATCACCATTTCATGAATCTTCGGAGCATAATCCAAAAATTCGATGACGGAGATATTTCCTTGCAATGATTTTATCCTGCCTCTACTCATAGTTTTTTCATTTTAAAATAAATTTGTTTAACTCGTTCCCGCTGTTTTTTTTCTTCGATCAAAAAATTGGTTTTTCTCATTTGGTTGAACAGCTCCTTTTCCTCTTTTGCGATAGTTCCAAGAGCTTCTTCCATCGCCTGAACCCGGGAAGCAAATCGTGCCAACTGGCTTTCATACGCCGCCTGTTTGAAAAGATTGGCAAATATCTGAGTTTCGAAAAAAAGTAAAATCTTCTCCAAATCAGGCTCAAAATAGTAAAAATTCTTTTTGAGAATTTCATCATCTTCTCCGACCCGGACATCTCCACTAATATTTTCAGTCAACGGAATCTGATTGAAAAACGTTTCGTATCGACCGAAATAAACGTCGATCCTCGAATAATGGGCGATGTGTTGGACAATTGGCTTGAGGTCCGTCAGGGTAAGATTATCTTCCCGAACAATTTCAAAATATTTATAGGGTCGGTTTAATCCTGAGGCTTCGTATAACTCTTTTCCAAGACTGCCGACGATCACCAGATCATTGTCTTTTTTTTCGACCGTTTCTTTGAAGGATTGATACAAGCGGTCAATGATGTCTCCGTAGAGCTTGTTGTTGGCAGTGATGAGAACCGATACCGACTTGTCGGATTTACCCAAAAGAAGCATTTTTTTCGGATCCTTGACTTTATTTTTTTTAACAAGAGTCATGACTTGGTTGGTGTAGGTTTTTTTTACTTGGACATATACCTGGGCCAGCTGCGAATAGAAGTTGCGGGTGTACAATACCGCATCCTTTATCCTCCTCATCCGCATGACCGATATCTGCTCATAGGAGACGCAGAGGTTCCTGATGTCCTTTAGGAAACTTTCGTCCGATTGTAAAATGTTTTTGTTCAGCATACTTTATTCAAATCTGACTTTAATTTTTTTACCAGCTCTGAAAAACTTTTGACCGAGACGATTTCATTGATGATTCCCTGATTTTTCCGTGAAGTCGCCTGGGAAATCATTTTATTTTTAAAATCCTTGATGTCGACATTAAAAAATTCTTCACTGAAAGCAACGGCGGTCAAAACGGTTTGGACGGCTGTCGGCAAAACCGTTTCTAAATTCTGTTCGAAGACAGTCTCCAGGCGCTCCCCTTTAATTATTTTCGTTTTGACTGTATCTGATAACTCGGCTCCGAAATGGGCGAGGTTTTTTAACGAATCGTATTCGGACAGGAAGGCGGTCACCTGATGATTGATATCTTGAAGTAGCGGGCTTTGGGTCTGGCGACCGACGCGGGTGACCGACAACATGACATTTATTGCCGGTCGGACGCCTTTGGCAAATATCGTTTTATCAAAAAATATGTGACCGTCAGTAATACCCATCAGATTGGTCGTGATATATCCGGCCAAATCGCCTTCCGTCGATTCTGCGACGGGTAAACAGGTGATCGATACGGATTTTCCATCCGATTTAAAATTCCCAGCTCTTTCCAATAAGCTGGCGTGGATATAGAAAATATCTCCCGGATAAGACTCACGCCCGGGGAATCTTTCGCTCGTCAAGGATATTTCTCGGTAAACCTTCGCATGCGTCGATAGGTCGTCCAGTATGACAAGGCTGTCTCGCCCCTGTGATTTGAAATACTCGGCGACCGTCATCGCCGAAAATGGAGTAAGATAAATCATGCTCGCCGGGTCGTCGGCCGATGAGACAATGAAGACAATTTTTTCGAAAATTTTTTCGTTCAGAAAATATTGGAGCAGTTTTTTTATGTCGGTTTTTTTCTTGCCGATCGCCGCAAAAATGACAATTTTACCCTTCGCGATTTGATTTTTTACGGTCGTTAACAAAAATGAAGTTTTGCCTGTCTTACGGTCTCCGACGATAAGCTCTTTTTGGCCTTCACCGAGAGGCAGTAAGATGTCGACTACGCTTATCCCGGTTTCCAAAGGTTTCACTATTTTTTTCCTTTCCCAAATCACAGAACGGACTTCGGAAATCAATCTGACGTCAGCTCCTTTTGAAGAAAATCTTCCTGACGTAAAAATTTGTCTTCCGAAGACATCGATCATCGTGCCTTCGACGTTGTCGTTTATCTTCATGGAAATGAACTCGCCTGAACGAGCCACTTTTTCCCCAACCGTCGGAGTTGTTTTTTCGAAAACGATTATCTGACATCCCTCTTCGGTCAATGATATGACCTGTCCATGCTCGCCGTTTTCAAATATCACCGATTCATTGAGTCTCGCAGTCGGAAGCCCTTCCACGACCAAAAGTGAGTCCTTGACCTCAGTGACGACTCCATACTCGCCAGTTGATTTCAGAAAATGATTATAGTCGCTCATAGGATTTTTTATTTTTTATTTTTCAATTTTCAATGATTTTTCAATTTTTAGTTTTAAAAATAAAAACTTAAATTTTATTTAAAAATTCAAACTAAAAAATGAAAACTTTTTAATATTCTCCCCACTTTCCCTTATAAAACACCTCCACCTTCATGTCTCTATTCTTTTCGTGGTCGACGGAAACCAAAACCTTTTTTCCTAAATTGTTTTTTAACCACAGGCCTATCCTCTCAAGCGTCCGGTGACCGACGCGGAAAGGCAATCTGATGTTGACTACCGGTAGGGATTTGATTATCTGTCTTAGTTTGTCACGGTTCGTCTGGCTCACCGTGACATCGTCCTCCAGTTCGTCTATCTGCTCACACGCCTCATCAAAGGTAACTAGTTTATCTATCTTCGCTGAATAATCCATTTTTTTTAGCCTTTTCCAGAGCCTTAAATATTAATTTTTCCTTAAAAGAAGCCAGCAATTCCTCTCCGATCGTATCTTTTACAATCTCTTCCGCCTTCAGGCTTATATCCTGATCAATTTGTTGCTTCCTTGATTCCGTATAATTCTTCAACTCCTGTTCGGCGGCTTTTTTCATCGAATCCATGTACTCGGACAGGATTTTCTGATTCGTCTTGATAGATTCATCGATGGCTTTCCTGAATTCCATCTGGTACGTCTGTACACTTTTTGAAATAGCGTCTTTAAGATCCTGCCTCAAAGATTCCTTGAGACTTTTGTGGAAAAAATTGGCTTGAGTCAAGATCTGGTTGGCTTTTTTGACAGCCCGCTCGATTATTTTTTGGCTTTTTTCATGGGCTTTTAATAAATCCTTATCCGCCTTTGAGGGCTTTTGGTGAGGTAATATTTCGTCTAAAATATTAGGCATAATTATTAAAACAGCTAAACAACTAAAACTTAAACTGTTAAAAAAACTTTTAAACCAAAAACATTCAGAAACGTCTTAACAGTTTTTAATGTTTTTTAGAGTTTTTTTAGGATTTAACTGTTTAATTTTTAACTGTTTCGTTCACATTCTCAGAATCACCACCGCCAACCCCAGCCCGGCCAGAATGACGGCGACCGTAATTGCGACATTGATTATTATCCCGAGCTGTATCATCTTGCTAGCCAAAGGATTGCGTCCCAGAGCCTCAACTCCTTTGCTGGCAACACGCCCGAAAACAAAAAATCCGAAAAAGAATGACGCAAAGATTATGAGGGCGGCGACAAAATATTTGAATACCGTCAAAGGCTGCTCATATGTCGCCAGCGAACTCAATTTGAAAACATCCAAAAGATTGTTGGCGATATTGACATTCAAAGTCGCATAATGGATATTAAGTGCAACTTGAATCTTGCCGATTCCTTTTCCGGAATAGCCTTCCATGGCCGTACCCAATACGTAACCGCTTTTGACGGCTTTCATGCCGACCCCCGGGATACTGGAAGTGGTGATAAAATCGCCGGCTTTGATGGGACCGTCGGCGGCAGTGACTTCGACGCCTGTTTTTCCGGTCGTCACAATCGGGTAAGATCCCGACTCGTTCCCGCCGGAAAAAACTATGGCCGATGAATTGGAGACGACTCCGTAAATATTAGGGTCGTATTCGGTCCGGGACAAAACATTGCCTTTTGGGGTAGATATGATAATCTGCCCGTCTTGGACGTTCTTATCAACAATAGGTAAGTAACTGGAAAAACTAAGCGATGTCGCTCCAACTTTTAAAACAAATGAAAAAAATATCAAAAAAATAAAAAAGTTGAGGCTAATTTTGAGAAATTTTGTCATCAATTTTCAGTCTATTCTTATAAAAAACAATTGTCAAGTGGCAAAAAATCCCGTCATTCCCATTGACAAGGCTCTTACGATATACATATACTGAGAGAAAGGGAATTTTTAATTTTTAATTCCTAATTTTCAATGAATTTCGTTCTATCCGCCATCACCGCCTTCATCCTCGCCTTCAACTCCTCCTGGAATACTGGCGTCCATAATGTGGTTAATTTTGCCTTGGGAAATCATAGAAATATTTCCTCAAACTCG
>JAJYIX010000050.1 GCA_021789865.1 bacterium | reverse complement strand
TAGTGAGGCGTTGCAGACGGCATCGCAAGGGGTCAGTCAAGTCTTTACCAAATACGGAATTACGGTTCAATAAAATATATGAATTGGCCATTTCTAAAGAAAAAAAAGGATGAAGCGGAGTACTATCTCGGACTGTTCTTGAAAGAAAACGAAGGATATGTCCTGGTAATCTCGTTCGCCAACGGTAACGCCGTCATCGTCGAAAGAGAAAAGTTTTCTTATACCAACGGTTGGGAAAACTTGGGCGACGACGTCGACGAAGTTCTTTATCGAGTAGAAAAAAAACTTGGTTTTCAATTGAAAAAAACGATTTTTTTTGTTTATTCGCACTTAATTGACGAAAAGGCTTTAGACATAAAAAAACCATATTTACAGAAAATTAAGGAGTTGGTCAAAAATCTCGAACTCGAAGCTCTGGGTTATATTGAATGTTTTGAGGCGGTTTCGTCTTACCTCCACAAAAAAAACGAAATACCTTTGACAGGGATATTGGTCGAGCTCGATAAGAATTCCCTGAGCCTTTTTGTCTATAAGGGGGGCAAATCGGTCCACCGGGCGACCATAGCCCGAAGCGACGATATCATCGCCGATTTAATGGAAGGTTTTAAGGACGTCAAAGGCAAGACTCTTTTACCGGCAAAGATTATTCCTTACGATTCTGGAAGTCTTGACAGCGCCATCGAAAAAATTATTACTCATCACTGGAGCGAAGAATACTTTATCCAACTTCCGAAAGTTGATGTGTTTTCCGAAGAAAATGTTTTCGCCGCTCTCGTTGACATTTTTTCTAAGCAGGTAGCGAAAAGAATCGTCCCGGTCGCCGAAACTGAAATCAACAAGCCAGAAGAAGCATTTGGTTTTGTCGTCAACGCCGATATCTCGGAAACAAAAAATCCGGAGCCTGAAGTGAAAGTGTCAGCCCAGGAAATCACTAAAAGAACCGGTGACTTGAAAAAAAGCTTCGCCGGATTGTTGGGAATATTTTCAAAACTGAAGCGACCAAAATTTAATTTATCGGGTCAAATATTTTTGATTATTGGTGTCGTGATCGTGTTGGGAGCTTTATTTCTCAATGAATATTTTTTTCATAAAGCGGAGTTACAATTGTATCTTCCATCAAAATCTATCACTAAAAACTCCACCTTTTCTATTGGATATGTCGTCGCAAGCGAATCGGCAAATTTTGTCCAAACAGCGACCACGACCGGTAAGAAAGACATCGGCTCGCCGGCAAAAGGAGAGGTCACAATAAGGAATTTCGACGACACTTCCAAGACTTTCAGCCAGGGAACGATTTTGTCCGCCAACAATCTGAATTTTACTCTCGATACCGACGTTCAGGTCGCCGCTTCGACGATTGCGCCCGATGGTTCGGCTAAATTACCGGGAACCGCCCAAGCGGCTGTCACCGCCCAGGATATCGGCAGCCAGGGGAATTTAGTCAAAGGGACTCATTTTGCGATCGATAATCTTTCGACCAATACCTACTTTGCCATAAACGACAATGATTTTACCGGCGGATCCAAGAAGACCGTTCAAACCGTCTCCAAGTCGGATGAGGACGGACTTGAAAAAGCCGTCATCGCCAAAGCACAAGGTCAAGAACAGTTGAAATCAGCGCCCGGAATAGCCGTTCCCTCCTTGACGGAAACAAGTCTAGTTAAAACCGCTTTTTCCAAAGAAGTCGGAGAAGAGGCTTCGAGCGTCACTTTGTCCGCAACGGCCGTTACGACATATTACCTGTATGACAAGAGTAATTTACTGTCTGAGATTGCTTCGTCACTTCAAGGAGACGTACCGTCAGGATATGTAATCGCACCAGGTCACATTTATTATCAGATAAAAAAAGTCGATAAATCCGGTGGCCTTTTGGACCTCAGTTTATCGGTCCAAGGAGAAGCGGTCAAAGAAGTGTCCGTATCGCAGGTACTTTCGGCCGTCGTTTTCAAGAATAAGTCAGTCCTAGGGACGATTCTTAAGGATAAATTTTCCGCTCAGGGTTATAATGTTAAGATCAAAGAACCATTACCCATTCTAAATGATTTTATGCCAATTTTTAAACGTAATATTTCTTTAACCACAGGTAGTCTCTGATATGGCAGTTTATTCATATGTAAAAAAATACAGTTCGCCCAAGAAAAAAGCCGCTAGTTATTTTTCCTACATTTCCTTGATAATCGGCTCGGTGCTTCTTTTTTGGTCGTTTTATCCAATCGTTTCTTTTGAACTATATTCGAGATTTTTCCTGAATAATTCAGTCAAAAAACCGGTCAGCCAAGACTCGGTCCCATCCCTGGATGAGGCCGGCTCGGTCCTGGGAAATTTTAGTATTTTTTCGAATAATTTAAGAGACTATACCCAAGCCAGCCTATGGTTTCCGGACCGCCCCCAGGTCGGGCAACCGAATTTGAACGTCAAGCAATATACGCTTTCCATACCGAAGATAAATATAAAGGATGCAGTCGTAACCGTCGGGGGCGAGGATCTGACCAAAAGTTTAGTTCATTACTTACCGACCAGCTTACCCGGCGAATACGGTAACGTCGACATTTTCGGTCATTCCACTCTTCCGCAACTTTACAATCCCAAAGATTACCGGACCGTCTTCACTTTTCTTCCGTCCCTGGAAAAAGGCGATGACATATTCGTGAAGGTTGGTGGCGTCCAGTACCAGTACCAGGTGATTTCGATGAAAGTCGTTGATCCTAAAGATGTCGCCGTTTTGGATCAAGACAAAAGCGGATCTTACTTGACTTTGATAACCTGCGTGCCGCCGGGAACGATCCAATCAAGGCTGGTTGTTAAGGCCAAATTGCAATTGTTTTAACCTGTAGTATTTGGTAAAATTAGCACCATGATTACAGGCAGTAACAAAGCATTTAGAGCGGTATTTAAGACACTATACTACATCGCTAATTTTTTTATCCGTATCGGAGAAATTACCGAAAAAACAGCCATTTTCATCGCAACTCTTCCGTTTAAAATTGTTGCTTTTGCCTTGAAAGCAATCGGCAAACACCTGACATTTTTCAAAAAAATTAACTTACCAAAAATATCGGTTAACTTTCCAAAAATCTCGCTGCCAAAAATTTCTTTCGGTTTTTTTACAACCAGAGTTCGATATTTTTTACTGGGGGTCATAACTTCAAGTATCGTAATATTCATGTGGCAGAGCTACATCTTTGTTAAAGATCTTCCTTCACCTTACACAATTGGCCACACAAACTTTCCGTTAACGACCCACATTTATGACCGGAACGGGAAACTTTTATACGAAATTTATCAAAACCAAAATCGAACACCGGTCACCCTGAAAAATTTACCGCCGTATGTTGCACAAGCAACCGTCGCCATTGAAGATAAGGATTTTTATCATCATTCGGGAATTGATTTATTGTCGGGAATTTTAAGGGCGCTGAAAGAAAATATTTTTAATGGCAAATTCCAGGGAGGGTCGACAATTACCCAACAATTGGTAAAAACGGCTCTTCTGACTCCGGACAGGACGATAGAACGAAAGATAAAGGAAGTGATCTTGGCCCTATGGACCGAAAGGATTTATAGCAAGGACCAGATTTTGGAGATGTATTTGAATCAGGTACCTTACGGCGGTTCTTCTTATGGCATCGAGGAAGCGGCTAAAACATATTTTGGCATTGACGCGAAGGCTTTGTCGTTGGATCAGGCAGCTTTTTTGGCCGGGTTGCCGCAGGCACCATCTATATACTCTCCGTATACTAATCCGAAAGCGGCCAAAGACAGAAGAAATGAAGTTTTGAATGCAATGTATATCCAAGGTTATATCAACAAAAATACCGAAGAAAAAGCATTACAAGAACCGGTCAATGTTTTACCTCCGGAAACGTCGATCAAAGCTCCCCACTTTGTTTTTTACGTAAAAAGCCAGCTTGAGGACGAATATGGAATCTCGACCGTCGAACAAGGCGGGCTTAATGTGACGACGACTTTGGACTTGGATATCCAAAAAGAGGCTGAGAAAATCCTAAAAGAAGAAATCGCCAAGGTCAGCAATCTCAACATAACAAACGGCGCAATATTGGTGACCCAACCGTCGACCGGAGAGATTTTGGCAATGGTCGGTTCGGTCGATTATTTTAATTCGGCAGACGGCGCTTTCAACGTGACGACGGCTTTAAGGCAACCAGGCAGTTCGATCAAACCGATTATGTATTCGCTTGCCCTCCAAGACGGTTTCACCGCAGCCAGTATCATTAACGACAGTCCAATCGTTTTCAATATTCCGGGAAGTTCTCCCTATGCTCCGGTCAACTATGACAGTAAATTTCATGGCAATGTTACCTTGCGATTGGCTTTAGCCAATTCCTACAATATACCAGCCGTAAAAACTTTGGAAAAAGTCGGCGTCTTGAACTTCGTAAATTTCGCTTCAAAAATGGGAATATCGACCTGGACGACACCGTCGCGGTACGGTCTGTCACTGACTCTAGGTGGAGCTGAAGTCAGGATGACCGATATGGCAACGGCTTTTGGGGTCCTGGCCAACACCGGTTACAAAGTACCTCTTGATTATTACTTGAAAATCAACGGCGCCAACGGTTTCGGTGAAAAACAGTATCATCCTTTCAAAATAAGGGAACTTGATCCCGGCATCGCTTATATCATATCGGACATCATGTCGGACAATTTTTCCAGACAGTTTGAATTTGGACCGAATTCGGCCTTGGAAATCCCGGGGTACAAAGTCGCGGTCAAGACGGGCACAACCGATGATAAAAGGGATAATTGGACAATCGGATATACGCCGGATTTTTTGGTGGCCGTTTGGGTCGGTAACAATAATAATACGCCGATGAATCAACAGTTAGCCTCAGGTATTACCGGTGCCGCGCCGATATGGAATCGAGTAATGAGCTACTTATTGAAAAATTATACTAACGGTAATCACTGGTACAACCAACCCGATGACGTCGTTACAAAAACCTGTTATTTCGGAAAACCGGAGTACTTTATAAAAGGGACGGAGAGCAGTGCGTGCCAGCCGACAACATTTGGAACAAGCCCGACTGCGACACCGAAGCCTTAATCCTGTTTGTATTTATTTGTTTATTTGGTAATCTTCTCAAATCCGGTCAAAGGCCTCAGTGCTTCCGGTATCACTACACTCCCATCCTTTTCCTGGTAATTTTCCAGAAGTGCGATAAGAACCCGTGGGGAGGCGACGGCGGTATTATTTAAAGAAAAACAATATGCGGTTGAACCGTCGGATTTTCTGTATTTGATTTTCAACCTTCTCGTCTGGAAATTTCCCATTATAGAATTGGACATAGTTTCGCCGTAGCCATTTCTTGACGGCATCCACGTCTCGGTATCATATTTTTTTATTTGTGGTTCACCCATGTCTCCGGTGCACATCATGAGAACACGATAGGGTAATCCCAGCTCTTCAAGAATTTCTTCGCTATTCCTTTGGAGCTCTTCTTGGAGGTTTTTCGCTTCATCGATATCATCCTTACCTATGATTACTTGCTCGACTTTCCAAAATTCATGAAGTCGATAAAGACCTTTAGTATCTTTTCCGTACGCGCCGGCCTCTTTGCGGAAACACGGCGAAAAAGCGACGAACTTTTTCGGAAGATCCTTTTCAGCCAGTATTTCTCCGGAGTAATAAGGCGTGACTGACTGTTCGGCCGTACCGGCCAGATAAGCGTCGTCATCGTTTAGTTTGTAGACATCTTGCTCACCCCACGGAAACTGTCCGCAACCAAAGTGAGCCATACCTCTTATGACGGCCGGAGCGATCATAGGCGTATAACCTTTTTTGGCGAGCTTGGTGAAGACGTGAAAAAGCAGGGCGAAGTGAAGAATGGCTCCTTGATTTTTCAAAAAATAGCCGCGGAAGCCTGATACTTTCGCACCCCGTTCCAAATCGATTATATCTAGTTTACGACCAAGCTCAATATGGGAAAGAGGTTTGAAATCGAACTTTTTCGGTTCGCCCCATTTTCGCAGTTCGACATTATCGGATGAATCTTTTCCGATCGGTACTTCATCCAATGGTACGTTTGGAACAAAAGAGGCGAGCGTATTAAGTTCTTCTTCGGTTGCTTTGAGCGCTTCTTCCAAACTCTTTAGTTCTTCCTTGATTTCTTTACCGCGGGCGATAGTCTTTTCATCGGGCTTTCCATGAAATTTGGCATTTCTTTCTTCACGTAACCCTTGAATTTTATGGACGAGATCAAGCCTTTGGTCGTCCAGGGAAATTATCTTGTCGAGCTCTACTTTTCGATTTTTGTTTTTTGCAGCTTCGGCAACTTTGTCCTTGTTGGCGCGGATGAAATCGATGGATAACATACGTAAGTATTAAATGTTAAAAAGTTAAAGGTCAAACAAACTGTTAAATATCAAAATTTAAATATAAAAACAGTTTAATTATTTGATGTTTAAAAATTTTTTAATTTTTAACATTTAACCTTTAAGACTTCGTTTTATACCATCATATCAAATCCCGAATCCTTTTTGTCAGTCTTTTGAGCGCCTTTAGCCGATGGTTGACTTTTTCATGTTCGTCCGGCGTAAGCTCGTCATAAAACTTTTTGAATTCGTCGACGATAAGGACAGCCCGATAGGGAAAGCCCGGAATCCAATGAGAATAGGGAATTTCGGAAATGTGTCCATCGATTTTCTCGTTTTCGAATTCGAGTCTTTTTGTCGAAGGATCAAAAAAACAAAGCGAAAGATCAAGATAGGCCTGTCTTTTTCCAAAAGGGACACCGGACATCATTTTTAGAGTATGGGCGATAAGTTCCGTATCGGTTGCTTTTCTCCCAAGCCAACGGTTGGATTTGACTCCCGGTTCGCCGTGAAGGTAGGGGATGAAAAATCCCCCATCGTCGGCGAGGGATGGCAGCCCGGTCAGGTTGGCGTAAAATCTTGCCTTGATCTCGGAATTTTCTTTGATAGTCTTTCCCGTCTCTTCCGGCTCCTCCTCCACTCCAACGTCGTTTAATGTAACAATTTCAATATTTTTATCTTTTAGAGGAATTAAGCCAAACATTATTTCCTTTATTTTGGCTTGATTGTGAGTAGCAATAAGCAATCTCTTCATTCATCGATTTTATCATAAATAAATCAGTAGGAAATTTGAGTTTGTAAACATCTTATAGTATAATTATATATGTTTACCGAAATAAGAGCACTGAACGAATCTGCTTTTAAAACACACCGTCCAAATATTATTGTATGCCCGACGACCGATGAAACTACAGAATATAAGTCTTACATTGGAGTGGTAAAACCAAGTTTGAGAAATATTTTAGCAACTAATGTTGAAATAATTAATCATACCGATTTTAACAGTCTTACTCTTAAGGAAAGAAATAAAATA
>JAJYIX010000049.1 GCA_021789865.1 bacterium | reverse complement strand
GTCTAGTCAGTTCGGCGACGATACCGTCAAACTTTTCGAAAATAGTTGTCGCCCGGCCGTAACGGTTAACGCCCGGGACTTTATATACTTTGTCGGTACCGTGGAGAAGGGTGGCCAATTCGCTTTCGTTAAATTGGCCTATAGGTTTGTTCAAATCCAAGCCTTCTTCTTCGGCAACCTTTTTGACGAGCCTGATGTACCAAGTCTCGTGGAAAAAAAATTTGTTGAAAGGAAGAATCCCGCCTTCAAGAATGCTTAACGATTTATTAAGGATTGCGTTTTCATCGACGGCATATATCGTCCCAATTCCGCGACACTGATCGCAAGCTCCGAGAGGCGAGTTGAAGGAAAACATACGCGGTTCAAGCTCGGGCAACGAAATGTTGCAGACCGGACAGGAAAATTTTTCCGAATAGAGTTTATCCTTATTGTCATATTTTATGACAACCAACCCGTCCGATAAGTTGAGCGATTGTTCGACCGAATTGGTCAAGCGCGATTTGAAGTTGGCCGTAAAGACCTCGTCTTTAGATTCTCGATGGCTCATATTTAAGGAATCAATGACGACCGAAATGTCGTGTTTGTTATTTTTCAGTAAATTAATCTCCTGGTTCAGGGATTTTTCTTTGCCGTCTAGAATGACCGTCTGAAAACCTTTACTCAGAAGGTTTTCGAAGAGTTCCCGAAATTCGCCTTTTTTTTGTCTGACTATGGGCGATAAAATGACGAATTTATGAGGCCTAACCTTATCGCTATTTAATTTTTTCATCACATCCTCAACCATTTTGTCGACTATTTCGTCTAACGACATTTTATTTATTTCCCGACCGCAATTCGGACAATGTGGGTGTCCAATCCTGGAAAAAAGAAGGCGGAAAAAGTCGTATATTTCGGTAATCGTCCCGACCGTCGAACGGGGATTATGCGAAGCGGTTTTCTGATCTATCGATATTGAAGGTGACAATCCTTCGATCAAATCGACGTCAGGTTTATCCATCACTCCCAAGAACTGCCTGGCATAAGCTGAAAGTGATTCGACGTATCGCCTTTGACCTTCGGCGTATATAGTGTCAAATGCCAATGACGATTTGCCCGATCCGGAAATCCCGGTCACGACGACAAATTTGTTCTTTGGTATGTCTATATCGACGTTTTGTAAATTATGCTGTCTAGCGCCTCTGATTTTTATGTAATCCATATATAAAATTTATTAATTTTTAGTTTTCAATTCTGATTGAATTTTTAATTCATTTGTATTTAAACTGGAATTTGATATTGGCCAAAAAATAAAAACTATTTTAGTTCTTTGATCTTTTCTCTTATTTTTATGGCCATCTCGAAGTTCAGGTTTTCCGCTTGTTTTTTCATCTCCGATTCCAATTTTTTAGTAATTTTTTTCCTGTCATACGGTGTCAAACTTTCAACGTTCATAAAATCCAAATAATTATTATCTACCGACTTGTTGGTGTCAAAAATGTCTTCTTGTTGATCGGCTATTTTTTCCCTTATCGGTTTGACGACGGTCCTGGGTGTTATGTGATGTTTTTTATTGTATTCGTCCTGAAGTTTTCTCCTTCGTTCAATTTCGAAAGTCGCCATCGATATTGACTTAGTCTTATTGTCGGCATATAAAATTACTTGCCCGGTGATATTTCGGGCAGCTCTCCCCATTGTTTGAATGAGTGAAGTCCGAGACCTTAAGAATCCTTCCTGATCGGCGTCAAGAATTGCGACCAAAGAAACTTCCGGAAGATCAAGACCTTCCCTCAAAAGATTGACCCCGATTAGGACGTCGAAATTGTTTTTTCTGAGATTGTCGAGAATGTCGCTCCTTTCCAGAGTCTGGATATCGCTATGAAGATACGACGCCCGAATGTTTTTTTCTTTAAGATAAGTCGTCAGGTCTTCGGCCGTTTTCTTGGTCAACGTCGTCACCAAGATTTTTTCATTTTTGGCGACTCTTTTTTCGACTTCCGATATCAGGTCGGCCACTTCTGATTTGGCCGGTCTGATGAGAACCTCGGGATCGATAATCCCCGTCGGTCGGATCAGTTGTTCGGTGACCTTCGACCTTTTTACTTCCCATTCGTCAGGGGTCGCTGATACATAAATTATCTTTTTCGGTACCGGATAAAACTCGTCGAATTTGAGCGGTCGGTTGTCGAAAGCCGCCTTGAGACGGAACCCGAAATCAATCAGTGTTTTTTTTCTCGAATAATCACCGTTGTACATCCCTCTTATTTGCGGAACGGTCATGTGGGATTCGTCGATAAACAACAGCCAGTCGTCGCCGTAGGACTCCTTGAAATAATCAAGTAATGTGTACGGCGGATCGCCGATTTTTCTCTTGTCGAAGTATCGGGAATAATTTTCAATGCCATTGACATAACCAACTTCCTTGATCATTTCCAAATCGTAATTAACCCGTCTTACCAATCTTTCCGCTTCGGCATTTTTTCCACGTTTTTTAAGATCGTCTGACTCCGTTTTCAAATCGTGTCTTATCTGACTTTCAACCGTCTTAAAAACCATTGGGTCGGTCATATAATGTTTCGCTGGGTATATTACCAATTTATTATTTGACGGATTGACGGATGACGGACCGAGAATCACCTTACCGGATAATGGCTCAAACTTTTCAATCTTTGACACTTTTGAATTTTCGAACTCAATTCTGTAACCGATATCTTCGTAGGCCGGGTAAATATCGATTCTATTTCCTCTTACCCTAAAAGTTCCGCGTCGGAATTCAAACTCGCTCCTTTCGTATTGGAGTTCTACCAGGCGTCTGGCAACGTTATTTATTTCTGTTGATTGGCCAATATCAAGTTCGAGAATGAATTTTCCGTATTCGACTGGGGAACCGATATTGTAGATGCAGGAAACCGAAGCGACGACGATTACGTCTTTACGTGTCAATATATTTGTAGTCGCCTGTAACCTCAACTTGTCTATCAGTTGATTTATTTCTGCTTCCTTTTCTATATACGTATCGGTTGTCGGGATATAGGCTTCGGGTTGATAAAAATCATAATACGAGACAAAATAGGAAACGGCATTTTGCGGAAAAAAGTCACGGAACTCCTGATAAAGCTGGCCTGCCAGGGTTTTATTGTGAGAAATGATCAGGGTCGGCAACTGAGTCTTTTCGATGACATTGGCCATGGTAAAAGTCTTCCCGCTTCCAGTCACGCCAAGAAGAACTTGATTTTTGAGTTTTTGTTCGACGCCGTCAATTAGTGCATCGATCGCTTGCGGCTGGTCTCCGGTCGGTTGGAAACTCGATTTTAAATTAAACATGAAAATTTTATAGGTGACGCGGCAGGACCCGTAAATATTAACCAATTATTTTATCATTTTCTGTGAAGTTTTTGAAGCTTGTGCAAGATATAGTATACGACTGCGATAATTATCGCTCCGATGATGACAAATTCAAATTTTTGATAGTACCCGTGAATCGCGTTCCAATTTTTACCTAGGATAAAACCTACATACGCCAACAATCCGGACCAAATCAAGGAACCGAAAAAAGTAAAAAAGGCGAACTTCCAGAAGTTCATCCTGGAAACCCCGGCTGGGAGAGAAATAAATGTCCGGACAATGGGCAGAACCCGGGAAAAGAAGGTTATCCGTTGACCGTACTTCCTGAACCACAGTTCCGATTTATCATATTCCGATTCGGACATCAAAAGATATTTTCCGTAATCTTTTATGAGCTTTCGAACGACCGCTTCGCCTCCCCAAAATCCGAGCCAATAGGCCAAAATCGAACCGAAAAGATTGGCCGATGCACCAACAATAATGACGAAAAAAATATTAAATCTTCCAATACTGGCCAAGTAACCAGCAAAAGGCATTGTCACTTCGGAAGGAATAGGAATCAAAGCCGACTCAGCGGTCATCAGGCCGAAAACCCCCAAGTAACCGGTGGAAGAAATAATTGATATAATAATGTTCGTTACGGAAGAGATTAATTGTCCGAGCATAAAATTTTTAAGTCTTAAATGTTATATATAGTTTCTACTCCTATCGGCAACCTTGACGACATATCGCTTCGTCAGGCAAAAACGCTGATGTCTTCGGACGTAATTCTGGCCGAAGACACTCGTTCGGCAAGAATTCTTCTCGAAGCCATCGAAAAACGATTTCCTCAATTAACAGCTAACAAACCACAATTAACGATATTGTCATATTATAAAGAAAAGGAATTTGAAAAACTACCGGAAGTAATTGAATATCTTAAAGAGGGAAAAAATCTGTCTCTGATATCAGAGTCCGGCACCCCGCTTGTCTCCGACCCCGGATCGCTTTTGATAAAAACCTGCATCAAAAGAGGTATCCCTTTTACGGCAATTCCCGGAGCGTCAGCGCTAATTAGTGGTCTCGTCTTGTCTGGCTTTAACACATCGCAATTCATATTTCTGGGCTTTTTTCCCAAAAAACCGAGTGAAAAACTTAAGTTTGTAAAAAAGCTTCGCTCAATCAAAGAGATCTTTGCCGATGTGTCCATAGTTTTTTACGAATCTTCGTTGAGGATTAATGAAACATTCCAAAGTTTTATAAAATTGGGATGGGATCCCGAGGCCGCCGTCTGCCGGGAAATGACGAAAAAATTTGAAGAGATTGTCAGAGGCAAAGCCTCGGATCTCGCAACAAAAAGCTACAAAGGTGAGCTGACAATCGTCTTAAGATGACTTCATTGAGCTTGACTCTAAAGATATTGTCTTATCGTGGAAGCGGAAAGTTTGAGCAAGATTTTTTCTTCCGGAGACAATTTTATTTCCATTATCCTTTTTACTCCACCTCGGCCAATGACGCACGGGACGCTCAAAGACACTCCTTCAATGCCGTATTCTCCTTTCAAAGGAACCGAAACCGGATAAATTCTTCTCGAATCGTCGATAATTGCTTCGACAATTTCGCTGATGACAACACCGATGGAATAATAAGTAGCTCCCTTTCCCGCAATCACCTCATAGGCGGCATCTCTTGATTTCCTATACGCATCAGCCGCGTCGCTTTTGTTTATATCGCCTATCGTCAATATCGGTTGACCGCCGACATTAGTCTCGGTTATGGTCGCGAAAGACGAATCGCCGTGCTCTCCCAAAACATATCCATGAATACTTCTCGGATTGACTTTCAATTTTTCCGAAAGATAATATCGATACCGAGCTGTGTCGAGAGTTGTTCCCGTCGAAAAAATTCTGCCCCTTGGCAGTTTTGCCAATTTATATGCTTTATAAGTCAGTACGTCGACCGGATTGGCGACGATTAGAAAAACGCTTTCCCGTGAATATTTTAAAAGTTTTGGGAAAACCGTCTCCAAAATTTCGGTATTTTTCTTGACGAGTTGCAATCTGGTCTCGCCCGGTTTTTGGGAAGCTCCGACAGTATATATGATTACGTCACTGCCGGCGATATCCCGGAGTTCTGTCGCGACTTTTATCTTTGATTTGCCCATGAAAGGCAAGCCGTGCAAAAAATCCAATCGCTCGGCTTCGATCCTTTTTTTGTCACGGTCGAAAAGGACAATCTCATACACGTGGTCTTTCAAATACATCGTATAGGCGGCGGTGATTCCTACCCTGCCGCACCCGATGATCGATACTTTCGTCTTGTTGGCCATAATTCATTCTAAATGATTTTATATGTCGCCGTCATTTTAAAAAATATTTGACGTACTCGGGAACATTGGCTATAAAAAGTCCCATACCAGCCAGGATAACTAAAATCTCGGAATAGAAAAGGAGGCCGTCTTTCCAATAGTAAGTGAATAAATATTTGGAAAATTTGAAATTTTTGACGACATAGTTCGGGAGTTTTTTTAACTTGTGGAATCCATAATGTTTTTTTGACCAGGGATATAAAAGTCTAATACCGCCAACGCCGTCGCCTCTGGCGGCAAACCAATCCAAGAATAAATGAGTAAAAACTCCTATCGTAAAAGCGAACGCATTGATGAATATGTAATGATTGATGAAAGTGGAAATTATGATGAATAGGCTGCAAAAAATTATCCAAAAAATCGGGGTGTGGGTAATGGTATTGCGGTGTTTGAGCGATCCGCCCTTAACAAAGAACATGTCCAAGTCAGGCAAATTTCCGGCGATGACCGCCGTCAAAAGTACCGTCGGTTCGTTGATACCGGCATATGGCATGAGTTTTGCCGCCAGCTCGGCTGCCAAATAACTGCCCGCTGTATGCGCAAAAGGTGTCATAGAAATCCAGTATAGCAAATGTGTTAAGATAGTTTATTGACTATGGATAATGCGACCAATAGTTCGGATTATGAAAAAAAGTTGAAAACATTCGAGGCGACAGCTGACTTACAAAGGGAGACGGAGACATTGTCCGAAAAAAGTCGTTATTATAAAGCTTATGCTCTCAGCTTTTTTTTACCGCCGATCGGTCTGTACTATTTTGTAAAATTCTTTTTTTTTGATGGCGGCAGCGACGGGGGCCGTAAAGCCGCAGTCATATCCCTGGTCGTCACCGTTATCAGTGTCTTGCTAAACTACTGGCTTTTTAATATTCTTTTTACGTCGACCCTTAACTCTGTCGTACCCGGGGGTGCGGGAGGAACTCTCAAAGAACTAATAACTCCCGCCAATCAAAAAAGCCTGTACGACCTTTATAAATAACTAAAAACAAAGCTAGGTTTTTGATATAATCTATTCGTCACCAGGGGTACCAAAGCGGCCAAACGGAGCAGACTGTAAATCTGCCGGGATTTCCCTTCGGAGGTTCGAATCCTCCCCCCTGGACCAGGCACCATTCGGCGCCTGGTTTTGCCAGGCACAGGCTTGTCGCTTGGCTCCGCACCAAACAATGTAGGACAACGATCTTAATTCTATAAACTGCAAAGAGAGCCGTAGGGAGGTGGCGAATGCTACTTCACAATTTAATTTAATACAAAAATACGTCAGCAATTAAGCCTTATATTTTATAATATGTAACTTTAGTTTAAAAATAAATGTATAATACGAATATGACTAATTTGTCATCTATTCAGAAAAAATACAGTGGTATGTGGATAGCAGTCAAAGACGATTTTAGTTCTGTTATTGCAGCAAGTAGAAATGCTAAAACCACATATAAAAAAGCACTAGAGCTCGGATACAAAAAACCTACTCTTTTTAAGGTGCCTCAGCATATTGTTCCTTATGTAGGAATTGTCTAAAATGTGGCAAAGAATTTTCGAATATAAAAAGATTGGTAATTTTTTGAGACCTATTATTCCTGTTACCTTAAAACATAATAAAAAAGAACTTAACTACGTTGCTCTATTAGATTCTGGTGCTGACTTTAACATTTTCCATAGTGAACTTGCAGAGGTTCTTGAAATTGATTTAACTAAATTACCAAAGACTAGTTTTAGTGGTATAAATAAAGGTGCTCATGGAATAATGCAGATGACTGTTATAGAAATTGGAATTGAAGACTATATTTTTAATGCTCCCGTATATTTTTCGCCTGAAATTTCATCTGATGGTTATGGAATCGTTGGACAACAGGGATTTTTTGATAATTTTAAAGTACTGTTTAATCTCGAGGCAAGAAAAATAGAGCTCAAAAAATCAAAAAGGTAAAATTGTTCTTTATGTGTAAAAAATTTAAATCCTTCAACTTCGTTCAGGATAATCGTCCTCCAGTAGTCTGGATTTACATATATTTTAGAGCGTCAGGACAATCTTGATTTAGCTTGACTTTATTTTATCTATTTGTTAACATTTAATCACTAAAATCTCCTGCGACACCGAAAGGTCTTCGCAGGATTTTTTTTGGTTGTGAGTATAATTAGTTCTATGCGTATAAAAAGATATATTATCTTAATCGACGGTAGCAACTTTTACTTTAAGCTAAAAGATTTAAAACTCCACCATTTACTTGACTTCAATTTTTCTTTATTCAACAAAATGCTTATTGGAAAAAATAAACTTGTGCAATGTAATTATCATATTGGTAAAGTGCGCACCGATGGAACGGGAAAAACTCAAAAATTATTTAACAATCAACGTAAGCTTTTTGCTCATCTTAAAAAACATAAAGTTTATTATTCGTTAGGCTACTTGCTAAAAAGTGGCGGAAAATATCACGAAAAAGGTGTCGATGTAAACATAGCTGTAGATATTTTAGTTACTACTTACGAAAATCTTAGCGATCACATTATTTTGATAAGTTCCGATACGGATCTTCTACCTGCTATTCGAAAAGCAAGAGAAAAAGGCAAAACTGTTGAATATATTGGATTTTCCCATCAACCCAGTGTTGCAATGGTGGCCAATTGCTCAAAATCACGACTACTGACAAAAGAAGATTTACTACCTTTTATTAAAAATGAGCGTAAAAAATTCTAACGTCCTTCACTCTCCTTCGTCAAGGCTATGGA
>JAJYIX010000048.1 GCA_021789865.1 bacterium | reverse complement strand
CGGGAAGGCTATTGCCAACATGGTCGCAAAAAGACTCGGTGATCCCTGGAAAGTGTACGATCACGAAATAATTGACGAGATCGCCAAAGAAGCTCACTTGGAAAAAAAACTGGTCAAGTCCATTGATGAAAAACGGCTACCTATGGCTGATGAAATAATCGGGGAAATATTCGGCCGCCGATTCTTGAATATGTCCGGATATTACCGTCATTTAATTAAAGTTCTTTCCTTGATAGGTCAAAAAGGTCACGCTATAATTCTCGGTCGTGGCGCCAATTTTATTTTTCCACATGCTTTAAGGGTCCGAATCATATGCGACATGGATCAAAGAATTACCTGGGAAATGACCTATGAACACATATCGCGAGAAGAAGCGATATCAAGGATCGAGGAATCGGACGAAGAAAGGCGCAGTTTTGTCCAGTCCCTTTTCAATCACGACCACCGAAAACCTTATCACTACGACATTGCCGTCAGAACTGGCCCCAATTTAACTATAGAGGATGCGACGGATATTATCGTCGACCTTGCTAAAAGAAGATTCAGAATATAAAATTCTAAAACTTTATAAAGCGGTTTATTTCAATTCAAGTTTTATCGATGGGCTCATCGTCGATTTCATGTAGGCTTTTAAAATGTGTTTTTTACCGATAGATTCGATAAATTTCGTCGTATTTTCGATAAGTTTTTTATCTTCAAAGGACTTTTTGCCGACCATCTGGTGTACGAGGGGAAACTTCGGCTCGGTCTTCCATCGAAGAGTGCCTTTTTCGAATTTTTTGGCGACTTCCTCCGGTTTAGGTGAAATCGTTCCCGCTTTTGGATTCGGCATCAGGCCTTTCGGACCCAATACCTTGGCAAACTTAGCCAGCTTGGGCATGAACGAAGGATGAGTGATCAGAATATCAAAATCTATGACGCCTTTTTCCAAATTCGACAAAATTTTGTCGTCTACTATCGCCACCCTGACTTTTTTTCCGGTCGAATAAGGTAATTCGACCTCGCCTTTGAGTCCTTGTTCATCGACGACAAAATGAAGCTCTACCGACTCATCGAAACCAGCCGTATTCATTTTTTTCAGGATAGCGACCGCTTCGGTGACGTCATAAAAATTTCCGGACTTGACGGCTTTTTTTGCTTCCTGATACTTCTTTCCTCTCGGCTTGACGTCGACCGCTTTTTTCGGTAGCTTCTTTTCCTTTTTTTCATCACGAGGAGCTTCCACTTTGGTTGTGGACGACGAATCCTCGACGACATCTTTTTTCTTGGAAGCTTTTTTAATAGCCGCTTTTTCTTTTTGCTCTTTTTTTTGTTTTTCCTCAACTTCTTCCAATCCCAATATCCTCGTTTTTACTTTGCCCATAAATATTTAAACAGTTAAATTGTTAAAACTTAATGTTTATTTCTCTACATCCACTCCCATCGATCTGGCTGTTCCGGCAACGACCTTTGCAGCCGCCGCTACGTCATTGGCATTCAGGTCGGCCATTTTCTCTTTGGCGATTTCTTCGACTTGTTGACGAGTCAATTTCCCAACTTTTTCTGTATTTGGCTTGCCGCTTCCTTTGGTTAAAGCTATTTTTTTCTTAATCATCGCAGCGACAGGCGGCAGTTTGGTGATGAACGTAAAGCTTCTGTCTTCGTAGACCGTGATAACGGCTGGAATTACCTGACCCTTCATTTTCGCCGTCCGTGCATTATACTCTTTGATGAAATCCATTATCGGTATTCCATGCTGTCCCAAAGCCGGTCCGACCGGAGGAGCCGGTGTCGCTTCTCCTGCGGGAAGATTCAATTTGACCAATGTTTTTATTTTTTTTGCCATAATTCCAAAATTATAAATTCTAAATTACAAGTTTCAAATAAATCCTAATTTTCAAATTCAAAATTCTAAACTGTTTTGCATTTAGGATTTTGAATTTATTATTTATTTGTGATTTGAGATTTAGTACTTGGAATTTAATTTGATTTTCATAGTTTGGTAACTTGAAGAAAATCAAGTTCCACCGGCGTTTCCCGGTCAAAAATAGAAACTAATACTTTTACCTTGCCTTTTTCCTCATCAATAGCTTCGATCGTTCCCAGGAAGTCCGTAAAAGGACCTTCCGTGATCTTGACAGCCTCGCCGACGCTGAATTTGGCCTTGAATTTTGGCTGCTCCTGCGTGACGAACTTCATGATGGCCTCGACTTCTTTTTCGGAAATTGGGGTTGGTTTAAGTCCTGCGCCGACAAATCCAGTCACACCTTCGGTCGTACGGACAACCAACCACGAATCATCGTCGAGAATCATTTTTACCAAAATATACCCAGGAAAGACTTTTTCGGTCGCTTTGGTTTTTTTACCTTTTTTGACGACGACGATTTCTCTTGTTGGAATGACAACGTCGAATATTTTATCTTCGACGCCAAGAGACTTTACTCTCTGTTCTAAAGCCTGCTTAACCCGTTGTTCGTAACTCGTCTGAATATGAATGACGTACCATTTGGCGTTCGGTTGAGCCGGAACATTGGTCCTCAGAGCTTCTTTTTGCTCACTAACAATTTTTTGCTGATCCATGTATTTAGTTTAAAAGTTTTAAAGTTTAAAGGTTGGAAAGTTAAAAGATGTCCTTAAAACATTCGAACTTCTAAACCTTTAAACTAAATTATCTTTTACCTGAACTTAGTTATAAATTGCAATCCATTAGTCAAAAGAATATCTATTATACCGACATACAATCCAATTATCAAGGAGACCACGATGACAACGGTCGTCAGTCTGATCGTCTCCACCCGGGTCGGCCAAGTGACTTTTTTAAGCTCTTCAACAACATCACCGCCCAAGTTTTTCTTGAGTTTGTTCCTGTCCATGATTTTTTATATTGTATCACAATCGAATAAAATTTATAATCGTTATAAACGTTATAAGTATTATATTTAATTCATGACTACCGAGATCACCCACGCGATTGTCCTTATCATTGCCATAGTTCTCACTTTCATTTATCCTAGAACTCCCCTTACCAACTACGAACTCCAGATAGCCGCCGGTCTATTTTTGATTTTTTATATCGCGAAACGTTTCTTCATCAAACGAGAATCCTATTCGAGACTTTTCGAATCGGTCATCTTTACTTTGATAACTTTGTCCATAGTTAATTCGACTGGCGGCATAAATTCCCCGTTCTTTTTCCTGACCTATTTTCTCCTTTTCTCCCTGGCTTTAATACTTGAACCCGTCATATCGGTGACCTCGACTTTGTCTCTGATCGTTTTTTTTCTTTTGACCATGCCCCAGTCTCAAGATCTTAAAAGCCTCTTACCGATCATCTCCCTGGCGTTTTTGACACCTTTCGCGATATTCATGGGGCAAGAGCATGTCCAATATCAAAAATCAAATATTAAATATCAAAAATTAGAAGAAGACTCACTCCTGTTTGCGACTCTGCTCCTAAAAAACCATATAAAAAATATAAAAAGTGCGGTCGAAAATTTTATGGGAGACCACGAACTGGCCGCTATTAAAAAATCGGCCGAAAGGATGGAAAAACTAATAAACAAATACACAAATGAAAAATAAACAATTTAATTTTAAATTCTTATTTGTAGTATTTGCTTATTTGTTTGTTTGGCTATCGTATTTTTCGCCGCTTGTACACGCGCTAGATATGAATTCGACTCGTTTTTCCATACAGGGTGCGAACGTCAACTCCGCTTCGGGCACAAAAACTTCGACCAACTATACCTTGCAGGATACGATCGGCCAGACCGCCGCCGGCCAATTTTCTTCGACCGGATACATTGTCAAGGCTGGTTTTCAGTATATTCACTCGATCATTCCGTTCCAATTCTCCGTATCCAATATCAACGTCTCCCTGGGCACGCTTACTCCCGGCACGCCTTCAACCGCAACGACCAATTTGGTCGTGAGTTTCGGCGACTCCGGACAGTATCAGGTCACCGTTCAAGAAAATAATTCTCTGAGGACGATGACCGGCAATGCGATAAACGACACTGGTTGCAACGGTGGAGCCTCGACCTGCACGATTTCCTCAGCGGCACTTTGGAACTCGTCTTCGGCCTACGGCTTCGGTTACAATATGACCGGCAACGACATTCCGTCCGATTTCATCTCGTCAAGTTATTTCAGGCCGTTTCCCAATGCAACCGCGGCTCAGAATCCCCAAGTTGTGATGAGTTCAGTCAACGTCGGACGCAACCGCCAATCGACGATGACATTTAAAGCCAATATTTCCGGTATTCAACCGGCCGGAAGTTATCAAACGGTCGTAAGTTTTGTAGCAACGCCGTCATACTAATACAAATAAACAAATATTCAAATGACAAATAAACAAATCAATTTTAAATTTATATTTGCAGTATTTGCTTATTTGTTTATTTGCTTATTTATTTCTCACCCTGTTCTCGCACAGCAAGTCTCTCTTTCCATCTCTCCACCAATCATCCAGGCCGTCATGAAGCCGGGAAAATCAATTATGATCGCTTACACGTTAAAAAATTCCGGCGATCCGGTTGTCGTCAATTCGAAGGTAGTCAGCTTTGAACCAATCGGAAATCAAGGCAAAATAAAACTTGACCAGGACATTCTCGGACCGGTACGTTTCGGTCTTGATAATGCCAACTTGACCCTTGGTACGCCTTTTTTTATGAACACAGGATTATCACAACAGTTACTGCTACGAATTCGTGTCCCGGACGAAGCTCCCGAAGGTGATTATTATTATTCTTTATTGGCTATCAGTCAACCGCCACCGGTGTCGGAAGGCATCGCGACGACCCGGGCTACGGCCACCATCGCCAGTAACATCCTAATTACGGTTACCAATTCCGGGATAATCGACATCAAGCCCAAAGTCACCCTTTTTGATACCTTGTCAAGGTTTAGCCTCAACCTTTTTGGCACGCCAATAAAAATTTTTGACAGCTTCGATCGCGTCCCGGTTGTTCTGTACCTACAAAACGAGGGCAAAAATCTCATCGTCCCCCAAGGCACGATAAGTTTGAGAGGTAATTTCGGCGAACAGGCGAATTTCGACATCATTCCACAAAATATCCTTAGCCAATCGCAAAGATTAATGCAAGCCACCCCGTCGGCAAATATCGATTACACCGGGGCCGATCGCTCTCCTGCCTCTTTAGTCCTTTCCGGTTTTTTTATCGGCAAATACAATCTGTCAACGACAGTTAACTTCGGCGACAACTCACCGACCGTATTCGCATCGGCCTCTTTTATCGCTTTTCCTTTTAAGATCGTGGCCGGTATCATCTTTATCGTCTTGATAACATATTTCCTTATAAAAAAGTTGCCGGAGGAAAAATAGATCCAGTACTTCGCTTTTTTCTTGACATTCCAGTCTTCCAAAACCTGTCTTTTGTAGCATATAGTCCATAGACAAAATAGTTCGCAAAATATATAAAGTCCTTAAAGTCCATAATATATAGAAGTTCCGGTATCAATATTTTAGACATTAAAAACTTTCAACTTTATGGGCCAATTTATATGTCAGGTTTTCTGAAATCATTCTTACCTATTTTGACCGAAAAAAAGGCCGAGCAGAACATTAAAAAATATTGGCTGGAGTTATCACTAATCACTATCGCCATTGCGACTCTTGTCGTCTCAACTCTTCTTTATGTCTCTTCTATAGAAAAAAATAAACAATTTGTCGTACCGAAAAAAGCGCCGTCACCCACTCGTGCAGTATCCCACGATATTTTTGTCGACGTGTCAGGAGCGGTTAACAATCCAGGGCTCTACAAAGCCTCAGAATCTTCCAGACTAAATGACCTTATCGACCTCGCTGGCGGCTTCACCGACAACGCTGATCGGAACTTTTTTTATAAAAATTTCAATCTGGCCAAAATTATCACTGATCAGGACAAGATATATATCCCCACGACTTTCGAAGTCACCAACGGCTATATTCTCCCCGAAAACCAGCCTCAGACAGAATCTGTTTCCAGTGCCAATAACTACTCATCTTCCAAGATAAATATAAACAAAGCGACGCAACCGGAGCTCGAGACGTTGCCCGGAGTCGGTCCGGTTACCGCTCAGAAAATAATTGGCAATCGACCTTTTAAGGCTTTACAAGAGCTTGTGGACAAGAAAATTACGACCACATCAACCTTTGAAAAAATCAAAGATTTGATAGAAATTTAACCTTCTTGTGACGACAGATTTTTTTACATCAGTCTTAAATAATTATTTGACGGAGCCGCAAGCATCCCTTTTAAACGGTATCATTTTCGGACATTCGCTTCAAACATCGAAGGTATTTTATAATGAGATAAAGATTGTTGGACTACTCCATCTCGTAGTATTGTCGGGAACGAATATCACCATACTTACAAGCATTTTGGCCGATTTTCTCTCTTTTTTTAGCAAAAGAATATCTACTTTGATAACTATACTAGCGATTATTTTATTCGTTTTATTTGTCGGGATGGAAGCCCCGATTATAAGAGCCGCCTTTATGAGTATTTGTACGCTCGTAGCAATTATATACGGAAAGAAGGATTATTCCTGGTTGGGCCTAGTCCTTTCCTTGGTCTTTATTTACATATTCTTTAGAGACTGGCTCGGTACGATTTCCTTACAACTTTCGTACGCAGCAACCGTCGGCATCCTTTTGGTCGGGCAAACGACTTCAAAAAATAGACTATGGAGGCAGTTGAAAATTTCTTTGGCCGCACAGGCCTTTACTACCCCGATAATTTTTATGTATTTTCACCAGGTGTCCCTAATTTCCCCGGTCAGTAACCTCCTGATGTCAGAGCTCGTCGCTCCCCTGATGATTTTCGGATTTTTGGCGGCAATTTTGGGAAAAATAAGCTATTTTCTTGGTCTTTTTCCGGCATATATTTGCCAAGGTTTACTCACTTATATGGTCTGGATTATTGAAACGTTGTCAAAAATACCATTTGCTTTTTATCAATTCTAAAAATGCAAGAATCACCGATTGACAAACGTAGTTTATTGCTGACGCTGTTGTTTTCGCTTTTTATCATCGCCTTTATCATCGCCAAACACTATGGATTTGACGATTATGTCGTATTTTGCGACGTTGGCGAAGGCGATGCCGCCATCATCAGACTTGAAAACGGTTACGATATAGTGGTCGATGCCGGCCCCGACGCTAGTAGTTTGGAATGCCTCGGGCGCTATCTGCCTTTTTGGGATAAGACAATCGAACTGGCCATACTAAGCCATCCCGATCTGGACCACTACGGTGGATTTGAATTCATAAAAGACCGATACCGAATCGACTCTCTTATAGTCAATGAGTCGACCGGAAAAGACAAAAGATTCTCCAAACTGTTAGATTCTCTGGCCGCTTCAAAAACAACAAAAACAAGACTGTCTTCTTTTTTTCAAGGCGATTCGATTGGGATAAAGCCGTTTCGGATCGTTTTCTGTTGGCCGAAAACAGGACAAAGAGTTGTAAATGACAATGACTATTCGTCGATTTTCGTGTTTGAAAAAAACGGCTTTAAAGTTGGTTTTACCGGTGACGCTTCTCCATGGGCCTTGAATAGCTCCTTTGACGATATCGGTGACAACTGTCAAAAATCCATGGAAAAAGTCGATATTTTAAAGGTCCCTCATCATGGCTCAAAACAAGGTCTAACGGAGAAATTTCTGAGATTAGCAGACCCGGAAGTGGCAGTGATAAGCGTTGGGAAAAACAATCCATATGGGCATCCCTCAAATGTAATTTTGGACCTTCTCAAAGCTAAGAAAATAAAAACACTACGAACGGATGAGAAAGGAGACATTGTCTTCAAGATACCCTAGTTTAAAAGATAATAAATTATGTTTTCGAACTTTAAAACTTTTGAACTTTTTGAACCTTCAAACTATTGTTAGCTTAGAAGAATGCTTTTTATCTCCTTGAAGATGTTGTAACCTTCAAATCCGATCCAGCTATCGCCTATCAGCTCTTTGGGAAGTCCCGGATCCTGACGAAGCAGAACAATATATTCCGACAGTACATTTTTAAATTTGACGAGCTTCTCATCTTGAGATGACAATATTTCGTGCCATTTTTTGAAAAGTTCACGATAGTGAGAGTCAAGAGCGGATTTTCCCCAAACTTTTTCTATCAAGACTTCCCGATCGCCAAAGACCGGTGTACCTTCGAAAGCTTGTATATACCGCTCCTCTTCTTTTTGCGCAATTAAGTCTCTTAAGACATCAACGACCGGATGAGGGGTCAGCCAGAACGAGCGATGCCAAGGTCCCAGTCCCCAACCTTGCATTTCCCGTCTTAGCCTATCCCTCATTTCCCGTTTTTTTTCCGGGATTTCGTAAGAGATTATCCGCCATTTGCCGTCCCAAGACTCCTTGAGAAATCTAAAAAACGGAAATTCCAACGACAACTCAAGAAAACCTTTTTCTGTCAGCTTATATTGATTGTCACCGTCTGTCTTTTTTTCTATCAGACCTTCTTTTATCAGCCCTGAGACTGTTCCTCTAGTTTTTTGATTCAGAGAAATGTCAAAAACGGATTGAATCGAGTTGTCCAGTTTTACGAATGAAAAATCAACGCCCGATATTAAAAAGAGTGCTAATAAAATTTTCGTTCGTCTTTCTTTTACTCCCATACAGCTAACAATTTAACAGACGGAAAAAATTATGTCAATAGGTAAAAAATGAAAATCACGTTTTTGTAATAAATAATTCCACTTGACAAGGTCAAAAAAATTATTCATAATGAAAAACAGGTCGACGGTTTTTCCTTTTTTTTATATATAT
>JAJYIX010000047.1 GCA_021789865.1 bacterium | reverse complement strand
TGAGGAATATGACTCTCACGACTCACATTGGGACTCACGTAAACGTACCGTATCATATGGTGTCCGGCGGGAAGAAACTGGATGAGCATACTTTGGATAATTTTTTTGGAGAAGCAGTAATTTACGGGGAAAGGACGAATTGGAATCCTGATATAGGGTTGATTTTTCGCGATCGAAATATCGATAAAAAAATGACCGATAGTCTCATTAAAAATCCACCAAAATTCGTCGGGTTATCGGAAAAATTTGAATTTGACTTGGCTGAGGAAAAAAGATTGCTTGAAGCAGGAATAATTTCCTATGAAAACCTTACAAACACGAAAAAGCTTCCCAAAAAATTTATGTTTTACGGAGTACCATTGAATATAAAAAAAGCCGACGGCAGTCCCGTTCGCGCCTTTGCAATTGTTGATTAAATACAATAATGTTTTAAAACATTAAAATGGACAAAATCAAATTTATCTATTTCGACATCGGTGGAGTGATGAATGATTGGAAAAATGCCTTCAAAACCGCGACAAAAAAATTCAGTATTCCCTTAGATCAATTCCAGGTCCTGTGGAATGAAGTGGACGACGACATCACTCGCGGAAGAATCACCTCCCAAGAGATGTGGAAAAAGGCCGTCAAGCGATTTGGCTTGAAAAATGCCGACGATTACAACTTCGTTGAGAGTTGGATGGGGGATTACAAGCCGAGAAAAGAAGTTCATGAATTGGCAAAAAGACTATCGACAAAATACAAAATCGGATTGATATCAAATCTTTACGAAGGAATGTATCCGAGATTGATAGAATTGGGGATAGTCGCCAACTTGGATTATTCGGCCATTGTGTTATCTAATGAAACAGGTCTAAGAAAACCGGAAAAAGAAATCTACAAATTAGCGACGAAAAAAGCCGCCATAAAACCGGAAGAAATATTATTGGTTGATGATAGACAGGACTTTGTCGAAGGAGCAAAGAAATTCGGTTGGCAGGGCTTTTGGTTCAACGATAAAGACGTCAAAGGATCGGTCAGAAAACTTGAAATCATGTTAGATTAATCCCATTTTTTTCTTTACTTCATCTACCGTAGCTTTTGCAATTTTTCTTGCTCTTTCGGCTCCGTCACGAATGACTTCATCGACATATTTGGTATCAGAAGCAATTTTTGCCCTTCTTTCTTGGAAAGGCTTAAGCTCTCTATAAATCGCCTCAGCTAAAGCGTCTTTTAATTCAACGAATTTCAACGTTCCATCTTCAAAAGCTTTTTTGTATTTTACGGTTTCTTCCGGCATAAAAAGATTTGCAAAAGTAAAAAGTGTTTTGACTCCAGACGACATTTCGCCTCCTGCTGTCGTCGCTGTCGGAACCGATCGGACTTTTTTCCTGATTTCTTCCAGCGAATCGGTCAAATTTATATAGCTCCCGGCAATAGTTTTGCTCATTTTGCCTTCACCTGTCAACGACGGAATATATTCTCCTTTAGTCGCGAATCTGACCGGCTCGGGGAAGTCGGTGCCGTACAACTGGTTCATCTTTCTGGCGATTTCGCGGGTCACTTCCAAGTGCGGTTCTTGATCAATACCGACCGGCACTAGTCCCGCTTTATATATCAATATGTCGGCCGCCATCAAGACGGGATAATTAAGAAGGGCCATAGTCACCGCGTTTGGGTGTTGCTTGATTTTATCTTTATAAGTCGGCAGATGAAGCATTCTGGCGACATTGACGACCGACGAGAAATAAAAAGCCAGTTCGATATGCTCAGGTACGTCGGACTGATAAATAATGATACTTTTTTTCGGGTCAAGACCGGCGGCCAGATAATCGATGATGATTTCTCTTTTGTTTTTCGCCAGCGCCTCTTTATCGTAAGGGGTCGTTATTGAATGAACATCGACCACGCAATAGACCGTTTCGTATTTACCGGTTTTTTCCAATTCCAAAAATCCTTTGACGGCGCCTAGGTAATTGCCAAGATGAAGCCTTCCGGTCGCTCTTATGCCAGAAAAAACTCGGTTTGATTTATTGATTACCGTCGATACCGTTAGTTTTGTAACATCGGCAATTTGACTTTGCGGAATTTTTTTAAGATCGCCGACATCATATCTGAAGGTATACAAAAGACTGCCGGAACCACCGTTTATTTTTTCTTTTTCAAAGACTTTTTCGTCAATAATCACTTTAGTAACCGGGTGTAAGATATGAGCAGCACCCGGGACAACTCCGGTAATTTGTCTAAACTCATCATCGGTTGCCATACTCAGACTTTCAACTCCAAGCACCTTTTTAGTTTTTTTACTATCGAGAGCACAATCGCCGCGACGGACGATCGCGACGAATCCTTTTTCTGTCTTCATGATCAAGGTAGCAAGCGCCTCGTCAAGGCCGAATCCCAGATACTTTTGAACATCTTCGACGGTCACCAATTCAGGATGTTCCAGTATCGAGTGGTTTATGCCTAATTTTTTCAAAGTTTCACTGTATTCCAAAACATTTTTGTCTAACATATAAAAATAATTTTAACTGATAACGACATTTAAAGCAAAAAATTGTAAAAAATCACAGTTAACTAGTTAACTGTAAATTTGCTAAATTGACGTTGATGTTTCTCGGACGATTTTTTATCAAGTGCCTGGTCGTTTTTGAAGGAAAAAGTTTGTGATTCAGAGCATGACTGATTACTTCTTTTTTGATATTGGCGATATCTATCTTACGTCTTAGAAACACTTTGACCTTTCCATAAGGAACTAGGTAGGATGGAATTACGCGCATTCGTAATTTTTTCAAAGCCATGAACCGATGATGCCCATCCAAAATCACCAAATGCTTATCCTCGACGATCACCGGATTTCTCAAAAACCCATCCTTTCTGATTTTACAAACCAACTCATTCACGTGCTTCAAATCGACCTCTTCGTGGGACCGAAGTTTGTTTATATCAATAAGTTTTATTGATTTTTTCATAGAGTATTTTGCAAAAACTTATCATATCCGTTCAGATCCAAAAGACCATGTCCGGACAGGTTGAAAAGGATGACTTTTTTCTTGCCTTCTGCCTTTGCTTTTATGGCTTCGTCGATGGCTGCTTTTATCGCGTGGCATGATTCAGGTGCGGCGATAATTCCTTCTGTCCGGGCAAAATCAATCCCGGCCTGGAAAATAGACTTTTGATCATAAGCCACGGCTTCCATTTGTTTCTCGTGATAAAGAAAAGATACGAGCGGCGCCATACCGTGGTAGCGGAGACCCCCGGCGTGAATTGGGGAGGGAACAAAGTCGCTTCCCAAACTGTACATTTTCATGAGCGGAGTCATCTTGGCCGTGTCACCGAAATCGTATTTATATTTTCCTCTGGTGAGCGACGGACATGATTGCGGCTCAACCCCGACAAATCTCGTTTTGTTTTTATTTTTTAATTTATCGGCTAAAAACGGAAAAGCAATCCCGGCGAAGTTGCTCCCGCCGCCGACACATCCGATGACGATGTCGGGGTATTCGCCAGACTTTTCCATCTGCTTTTTGGCTTCCTGTCCGATTACCGTCTGGTGCAATAGTACGTGATTTAATACGCTTCCCAGCGAATACTTTGCCTTTTCTGTTTTGCCGACGGATTCCAAAGCTTCGCTTATGGCAATTCCTAAAGATCCCGGAGTATTTGGGTTTTCCTCAAGGATTTTTTTGCCGAACTGCGTAAATTTGGTTGGAGAGGAAAAAACGTCGGCTCCGTATATCCTCATGACCGTTTTTCTATATGGTTTTTGTTCAAAGGAAACTTTAACCATAAAAATTTGACACTTTAAACCAAAAAAGTTACAAGCCAGACTTAGCGCCGATCCAAACTGTCCGGCTCCGGTCTCGGCGATCAAGGTTTTGACACCCTCCTTTTTATTGTAGTAAGCTTGCGCGAGGGTAGTGTTTATTTTATGGCTTCCGGTAGGGGACGCGCCTTCGTATTTGTAGTAAATATGGGCAGGTGTGTCTAAGAATTTCTCCAACCTGTAAGCTCTGATTAGCGGTGTCGGTCGATAGAGCTTGTATAAATCCCGGACTTCCTCAGGAATTGCAATTTCTTTATCCAAAGATACTTCTTGTTTGATAAGTTCCATTGGAAATATTGCTGATAAATCTGCTGGACCGACTGGTTTTTTTGTCGCCGGATTCAAAGGCGGATCGGGCAATTTTCCCAAATATTTTTTCAAATAATAGGAAATATTCAGGTAATATTCCGGAATTTCGTTTTCGCTTAATATAATTTTTCTGTTTTTCATAATTTAATTTTTTAATTGATAATTAAAGTCATAAAAAAACCCGCTTACGCGGGTGATTAGTTTTTAAAAGTTAAAGCACTAAAATCGCCACCCGCTTCGCGGATATGTTTTTACCCACCAATTATTTTTGAATATTAATTGTCTTAACCCCATAATTTCATCATTTTTGCAATATTTCATCAGGTCACACCGGCCCAAATTACACCTCGTAGGTGTAATTTGGCTTATCAGGACGGTCTCAAATGTTGTGGAATCGTCCCATTTTGATTTCCCTGGAACCTCTTGTCACCGTCGCCACCCCAACCTTTAATCGACGGGCGATTTCCTGATGGGGGATGCCTTTTTTCAACATCTTGACGATCCGCAATCTCTGTGAGAGTTCATCCAACTCCTTCGGTGTCAGAATTCCTTTTAAAAAAACAATCATCTCTTCTTTAGAGTGATTTGATAAAAAGGCTTCGACCAACTCCCCCACTTTATTCATATTGCGTACTAGTATACTGATACAATAAAATTTTGTCAAGTGAAAATAAACGAGGTGATATTTACAAGTAGTTTATGGGACGTTGACCGTTGCGTATGGCAAATTGTCATTATTGCAGTCGACACAGTAATAATTGAAGACTCCCTTAATAACCGTTTTTTGCTTCATTTGGGCACCGGGAAAATCGGCCGGAACCATTTTATCATCCGGGCTGACCGGAACCGTCATTTGAAACTTATTAGGTTCTTTTGGCTCAGTTCCTTTAATGAAATATTCAAATCGAGCCGGACAACTTGGGTTGCCAGAAGGATCTTTTGTCATCAGATCCCCGGAATCCCAGCATACCTGTTCGCCAACGACATCGTCCGGTTTGATCGGCCAAAGATCGGGCTGATTTTTTAAGACATAAGTCATCACCTTATTCCAAATCGGCGCGGCTCCGGTAATACCAGACGCCAGGTAAGGATTCATTGGTGTATTATCATTGTTGCCGACCCATACAGCGGTCAGAAAGTTTGGAGTGTAACCTATTGTCCAGTTGTCTCTTTTGTCGTCGGTCGTGCCGGTCTTTACGGACACGGCATGGCCTTGAACGACCAATCCAGAATTTTCTCCAAATTCCGTGATCCTTGCGTTGTTGTCCAATAAAATATGGGATATTAAAAATGCGGTTGCCGGTGATATTATCCTTTTACCGCTTATCGAAAGGAAGCTTGGATAGTCCATCGGTTTTTCGACATCGGCCACATAATTTGGATCATTGAATTTATACAATACTTTTCCCAATTTGTCTTTTACTTCCAAAATTCCGACCAATTTTTTCGGTATGCCACGATTGGCAAAAGTCGAAAACGCTTGAGCCATTTCCGTCATTCTGACTTCTCCGCCGCCAAGAGTCAAAGACAGCCCATATTTGTCGGGATGATCAAAGGTCGTGATGGTGAATGCCGAGGCCGAAGCAATGAAGTTTTTCACTCCATTTAGGGCGAGCATCTCGACCGCTGGTATATTGAAAGAATTCCCCAAGGCGAATCGAAGCGCCACTGGCCCGTGGAATTTGCTGTCGTAATTTACCGGACAGTAGCTTTTTGGCTGTCCCGGTGCGGTAAAACAAGTCGGTTCATCTATGAAAATCGTCGCCGGAGTCACCAAGTGTCTCTCAATACCGATAGCATAGTTTAAGGGTTTTATCGAGCTTCCGGGTTGCCGCAATGCCGTTGTTACGTTAAATGCTCCCGAAGGAGTGGCGAAGTAATCGACCGATCCGACCATCGCCAAAATTTCTCCCGTCGTCGGCCTCGTTACAAGGACACCGGCATTGGTCACATTCAGACTTTTGTCAGCGGCGATTTCTTTTTTGACGATATCTTCGGCGTGTTGCTGAATGTTCAGGTCAAGTGTGGTTGTCACTTTAAGCCCCCCCTCTTCGACTGCGTCAACGCCATATTCTTTTTCCAACATGCTCTTTATATAAAAAACAAAGTGTGGAGCCTTGATGACGTTACTTAACGGCTTGACATCAAGCTTGGTTGCGATTGCGGCGTCGTAATCTTTTCGAGTGATCATGTTTTGTTCAAGCATTTTTTGAAGAACGGTGTTGCGTCGCTGTAGGGCCAAATCGGGATTTGAATAAGGGGAATAAAGTGACGGAGCCTGAGTCAATCCTGCCAAAAAAGCGGCTTCGGGTAGAGTCAACTTTTCCGCCGGTTTATCGAAATACATCCGACTCGCCTGCTCTATTCCGTAAGCGGCGCCACCATACGGGACTTGGTTTAGATACATTTCCAAAATCTGTTCCTTGGTGTATATTCGGTCGGTCCATTCGGCCAGGATTATTTCCCTGACTTTTCTCGTAACGGTTCGTTGGGAATTAAGTAAAGATGTTTTTATGAGTTGTTGGGTTAAGGTGGAGCCGCCTTGGATGTGGCCGGTGAGAATGGTATCTCTTATCGCCCGAAATATTCCGCTGACAAAAGAAATTCCACCTTCATGATAAAAATTCTTATCTTCGATGGCTATCGTCGCGTTACCGACGTAAGATGGTAGGCCTTTGAGTTTGACCGGTGTCCTATTCTCTTCTTTATATATGTCGTAAAGGACCTTCCCGTTTCTGTCTAGGATCTGAGTCGAGAGTGGCGTCGCCTGAAAATCTTTCAGTTTGTATGGGTTTGGAAGCTGATAAAAAATCGTAAATAAAAACAATAATAATCCGGCGATGACCAGCCCGATAATAATTTTTTTTGTCGAATTTTTTTTGAGAAAATCGAAATTCGTTATTTTCATGGTAATCTTGGAAACATCGGGGCAATTTTTTTGATTGTTCCTGTCGATGCCTTTTGAATTTTTTCTGCGGTATCGGGCAAAAACGGTAGTAATTGCCAACCGATATTTTTTAATGCGTTAAAACATTGTAGTAAAAAATCATGTCTTTCTGTTGATGATTTTTTCCAAGGAGCAAAGTCATCGATTTTTTTATTGAGATTTTTTACATCTTTCCAGATGTTGTCCAAAATAGCATTAAATTGAAAATTATCGAATAATTGGGAAGTTGCGGGGGCATAATTTTTATTGCTTTCGTGAAGGGGTATGATCAAATTGTCTTTTTCACCGAGGTTGGTAAGTCGGGAGACGAGATTCCCCAGTTCGTTGGCCAGATCGGAAGAATAGATTTCGTTCATTCTCCGATATGAAAAATCGCCGTCTTCAAACGCTGGTATTTCCTTCAAAAGGTAATAGCGAACAGGATCGACGCCGTATTTGCTGATAAGATCAAAAGGATTTACCACGTTGCCCAAGCTCTTGCTCATTTTTTGTCCGTTCGACGTAATAAACCCATGAATGACTATTTGCCTGGAGTTAGGAATACCGGCTGACATAAGCATCGCCTGCCATATCGCCGACTGTTGGCGCAAATTATCTTTACCGGCAACCTGCATGCCCGGCCAATATTTTTCGAACTGTTTCAAATTTTTCGGCCAACCTAAAGTCGAAATATAAAAAACCAGCGCGTCAAACCAGACGTACATCACGTGATTTTCATCGCCCGGTACGTCGACACCCCACGGCATCTTTTTTTTCAGTCTCGAAACGCTAAAATCCTCAAGTCCTTGGGCGACAAAAGACCTGATTTCGGTCAGGCGGTGCTTTGGGATAACGAAATCGGTATTCTTGTCGTAAAATTCGACCAATTTTTGTTGGTATTTAGAGAACCTGAAAAAATAGTTCTCTTCCTCATAGATTTCCACTTTCAAATTCGGATGGATCGGGCATTTTCCGTCGTCCAACTCCGAATCAGTCTTTTCCATTTCACATCCGACGCAATATTTTATTTTATAATTTTTTTTGTATATGTCTCCGGCGGCAAAACAGCGGCGCCAAAATTCCTGAGCCGCCTCGACATGATTCGGATCGGTCGTCCTGATGAAAAAATTAGTCGAAAGATTCAGGGCGTTTTTCAGTTCGTCAAATTTGGCGGCAAACTCGTCACAATACGTTTTTGGGCTTTTATGGTTTTCCAGTGCTTTTCGATATATCTTGACACCGTGTTCGTCGGTACCAAAACCAAAGGCGACTTCGTATCCGACCAGGCGTTTATACCTGGAAATGACATCAGCCTGAAGGATCTCGAGGGCAAAGCCGATGTGGGGATCGGCGTTGACATAAGGCGCAGTCGTCGTTATGTAAAAATATTTATTGGCCATAGCTAGAATTATAACACTTCACGAGAAACTAAATAAAACGAGTAGGCCAATCACGAACGACAATGACAGCGCGATATTAATCGGATTAAAAAGTTTGAGCAGATGAAGACAAAGAAGTATGAAAGAAGAAAAAAAGACGACGATAGCGATTTTGTGGTGAAAAAAAATTTTTGAGATCAAGCTGATGAAAAGGCTGATTAATGTGACTACGAAAAAAAGCCCAAAAATATTATCCGGATCGACATAAAGTATTGATACGGCAATTAAAAGCAATAAAAACGTTAAAGGAAAAAGCTTATTTTGCCAATTCACACTTGCAACTGTCATATTAATCAATTATAATGTTAAACCATGATAAAGTTACCCGATGATAAAAACAAAATCATTGAGAAATTCGCACAGGGAAAGGGCGACACCGGGTCTCCGGAAGTGCAAATTGCCCTTTTGACCCACAAGATCCAAAAGCTTTCGGAACATTTGGACATCAACAAAAAAGATAATCATTCAAGACGCGGTCTTCTTAAAGT
>JAJYIX010000046.1 GCA_021789865.1 bacterium | reverse complement strand
CGAATTCCGAATCATCTTTGTTGGTAGAGAGGGTGATGTTTGAGAGATTAGCCTGGACGTTTACCGGGAATGAGGCATACTTGGTCACTTTACGACCTTTCTTTTCCTCTTTCAAAAATACCGTTATTTCTTTTAAAGTTGATTCCTTGACATAACATTTAAAAACGCTTCCGGCTTTAATAAAAATCGTCATTCTTTTCGAAATATCATCCGGCAAACATCCGACGTACTCCTTATCATTGGTCCTAACCTCAATCCGTCTTTTTTTTGGAAAAAGTTGCAGCTCTTGACCTATTGTTAGTTTTGCCAAAATGGCTTTTTGGCCGCTGTTGACGAGAACGACAGATTTCGTTTTGCTTGGTATATCTAAAAAAAGGTAGGGATTTAAATTGACGTCGGTACTTTTTTTCATTTTTTTTGTTTCAAGGACCTTGATCCTGTCCAAGTTTGAGATGATGGTGTAATTGCCCGGTTGTAAACCAAGCGCCTTTTTATAGAATTTTTTTGCGGCTTTGACTTTGCCTTGTTGTAAATACGCGAAACCCAGTCGAAGATAAGCGTCGACATTTTTTTTGTCTGATTTTATTATTTCTTCGTTGAGTTTTATGGCTTCCGGCCAGTTAAGTTTTATCGCAGCATCGATTGCAGCATTTTCTAGTTGGGTTGATTTATCCATTGGTTTCAATAAGTATATTTAAAACTATTGATTTGTCAAGTATAATAAGCTAGGTTGGCGATAACTTTAAAACTTTTGAACATTCTAACTTTTAAACAATTTCTTATGAGCGGACATTCTAAGTGGGCCAATATAAAAAGGAAGAAAGAAGCCAACGACAAAGTAAAAGGTAATGTATTCGGAAAGATGAGTCGACTCATTACCTTAAGCGTCATCGAAGGCGGTGGTATTACCGATCCCGAACACAACGTCAAGCTCAGGCTTGCCGTTGATAAGGCCAAATCGGTCAATATGCCCAAAGACAATATCGAACGGGCGATCGAAAAGGGGAGTGGTCCGGATAAATCGACCTTAAAGGAAATTATTTATGAAGGCTTTGCTCCGGGCGGAGTCGCTCTCGTTATTCAGGCGACGACCGACAACCCGAACCGGACTTTGACCGAGGTCAGGAATATTTTGGATAGAAATGAAGGTAAACTGGCTCAATCGGGTGCCGTTTCGTACCTTTTTAAAAAATGCGGCCTAATCGTCATCAAAAAATCGGAGATAGAAGAGGATAAACTATTGGCCGTCGCCGACGCGCTTTCTGCTTTCGACATGGACTCGGATGACGAATATTACCGCGTTTATATACCTTTTGAAAATTTGGGTCACATAAAGACTGTTCTGGCCGATGTGAAGTACGAATCAGCCGATATTGATTTTAAGCCTCAAAGTACTATCGATATCTCAGATGATGCGTTGCTGACAAAGATAGACGGACTTATCAACACCTTGGAAGAATTGGACGACGTCCATAAAGTATTTGCCAACCTATGAAGATAATCTCCAACCTAAATAAAAAGTTTTTGAAATGGGCACTAAAAATTGACAAGAGAATCAGGTTGGTCATTTCGGTCGGGGTGATGTCTTTCTTTATTCTTTTTTCCACATTTTTTTATTTTGATCGAGCCCTAATCTTTGTTCCTTTGATTTTTATTGTCGCTTATTTTCTAACATACTTCGCCGTATTGGAAAAAATCGAGAGGGTTGGTTTTTTGGGGCTTTTTATCATGCCAGAAGCCGTCGCCATCTCTTTCTATTTTTTTTATTTTTTATTTCCGGGGCGTTGGATAACTAGAATACCATACTTAGTCATATTTGCGATCTCCTTTTATGCCGTCCTTCTTTGTTCCAACATATTCAACGTCGGGGTAGAGAAGAGTTTGGGGCTCTATAGAGCTGCATTTTCTATTAATTTTTTTTACCAATCGATTGTATCATTCTTGATTTTCAATTTGATTTTCGTTTCTCAGAATAATTTTTTGGTAAACGGAATTTTAAGCGGATCAGTTGCCTTTGTCCTGAGTCTCAATTTATTCTGGACAATCAGACTGAAAAAGTATCTGGAAAGGGAAGTGTGGCAATACGCACTTTTGGTCGCGATCGCGGTCTTTGAAGCTGGTATTTTGGCTTCATTTTTGCCGGTCCAAAGCACGGTGTACGCATTGTTTCTGACTGGTTGTTACTACAGCGTGGCCGGCATCATTTACAATTATATCGATGAACGCCTTTTTAAGGAAACAATTCGTGAGTATGCAACAGTTTTTTTCTTTATTATTCTGGTAACGATTTTGGCCACCAGCTGGTGAAAACTCGAGGCAGTCCAAGGTAGAGGATAGAGGAGTCTTTGGCAACCTAGCAAAGGAAGCTCAAAAAAGAAAAGCGTACGGACGTGAATAATTATCCTATAGTATTTAATAAAATAAAAACTATAGGGTATTAAACAAGGCTAATAATCAATATTTAGACGCCAAATATCAATCTTACCCGGTGACTGATAATCAAAGCTGATTATATTCCTTTGGGCTGTCATTATACTCCGAGCAGTATATGTGTCGATGTGGATAAACTATTGAATATAACCTCAAAAATATAAATTTGGATTACAATGACAATCTAAAAGTAAGTTTGCTTACAAACATATAAGAGAATTTAGCCTCATAAATAACATTTTAGATTGTTATCGCAATCTAAAACACTCGTTTCTTTGCTTCTTCACCTAGACATATGAACTATTTTGATACTTTTAGCCTTAAAAATGATAGTTTAGGACATAAAGACGGCCTAAAAATCACTGTCTTGGTATGGAAAAATTTCCGGCTTCGGAGAAGGGATAAGATGGGTGTAATTTATCAAAATTAACAAAGAATATCCGAATAGATGCTACGAATATATCCACACATACCATAAAGAGAGAGCCGGTAGTTCTCTTTGATAAATATATGTCGATTATAGTCGACAACGTAATGGACAAATTAGAAGATATATGGTGCCGGGGGAAATAATATATAAGACGTCGTAAATTATATCTTTTACGACGTCATGCGAGGCTAGTTCTGGAGAAGTGGTTGATTTTTAGTAAAATTCAAATCGATTAATTTATCAATAAATAAAAATAATTACCAATTACCCCCCCTTATTTTCCTCTTTAATTCTCCTCGAATTGTACCCGTTAATTCATTACTATAAGATTAAATTACCGCTTTAAATATGCGGTTTATACTGTCCTAACGCTTTTTATATCAACACTTCCCTACTTTTTTGCCATCGGGGGGAGTCGTTGCTATAATTAAAGCTGTGGTAAAAAATAAAATAATTTTCCTAAAATATGTCAGGTCTCACTATCTTATTGTCACCGTCCTTTTAGGTATCGTAATGGGATTGGGATTAGCGTATTTGTACCTGAAAAGGCCTCCGTCGAAAAATGGAAGTTTTATCGATCCGATACCGCCTCACTACATAGTCCATACTCACGTCAATACGAATGCTTTTTTACCCAAAATATCTCCCGTCGTACCGTTAAACAAGGTTGATCTTCCCATAATCATGTACCATTATGTCGAATACGTCAAAGACAAGAATGATACGATCAGGCAGAGATTAGATACGAATCCTTACACGTTTGAAGAAGAGTTGAAAGCGATTAACGATAACGGCTATACGACTTATTTCGTCAAAGAAATTCCCGAAATCCTCGAAGGAAAAATAAAAGCCCCGGCAAAGAGTGTCGTCCTGACATTCGACGATGGCTATGAGGATTTCTATACCGACGCCTTTCCTTTGATAAAAAAATACCACGTCAAAGCGACTATTTATATTATTTATGACTTTATCGGTCGGCCGAACTTCATGAATGCCAAAGAGCTCAAAGAAGTAGCCGATTCCGGACTGGTTGAGGTCGGGTCGCACACTCTCGATCATGCCTATTTGAAAAAAGCAAAATTAGCCTATGCAACGAGCCAGATAGTCAACAGCAAAAAAGACCTAGAAAATCTTCTCGGCCTCAAAGTAGAAACATTTGCGTATCCATTCGGGGCTTTTGACGAACAAGCCATAAATATTCTAAAAGAAGCCTCGTATTCGGCCGCCGTGTCGGAAATATATGGTTCCGTCCAAACACCCGATAATCTTTATTTCCTATCGAGGATTAGGTCAGGATTTTTTGCCGGCAGCGAAGCGAATACTTTAAAGGCGCTGCAAACCGTCAGATAAAAAACCTCAAGATGTCGGATTTGAGCTTAGGATGGCAGGTGATCACTTGATATTCCTTTTTAGGGTTTTTAAGGTCGATTTTGATTTGCTGGCCGGAAAAATCCATCATGATTCCGCCGGATTCCTCGGTCAATAGTTTTACTGCGGCGATATCCCAAATAAAAGTGTGGCCATTTATTACGACATTGAAAGCATTTTCACAAAATAAGCCATGGTCGATAACCATTGAATTCAAATTGCGATAACCGGTAACGTGGGGAAAAATTTCTTTATATTTTTCAAATAGCATATTCGACAGATTCTTTCGAGAGCTGATAAATCCGTCGACCAGACATTCTTTAAGGGGTCTAAAAGAGACCGACAATCTTTGAGAGTTTTTGAAAGCTCCATGACCTTTAATTGCGGTATAGACGTCTTTCGTCGTCGGGTCATATACTAGTCCTAAATGAAGTTCGCTATCCAAAAAGTAAGCGATTGATATGCCGAAATGGGCATAGCCGCTCCCGTAGTTTAACGTTCCGTCCAAAGGATCGACGACAAACATATGTTTTTTATCGGGAATATTCAAACCTTCTTCGCCGATAAATCCGATTTCCGATGAAGCAATGCCAATTTTTCTCATTTCAGTCGTTAAAACGTCTATTATGGCTTGTTGGCTTTCCGTGTCCGCTTCGGTATAGTAGTCCTGGAAGGATGTTTTGTCAAAGCGGGTTAACTTCTGCTTGAAGCGAGACATTAATGCCTTTGCGCCCGCCTGAGCCGATTTTTTTAAAATATTTTCCATGAATATGCAATATTATAGCAGTTTAAATCCTTGCGAAAGCTTGTTTCAGATCGGCGATGATGTCCTCGGCGTCCTCAAGCCCGACGGAAAGCCTGATCAAGCCTTCGCCGATACCGGCCTCCATTCTTTCTTTAGGAGTCAATTCCGAATGGGTCATCGATGCAGGATGTTCTATGAGACTTTCGACGGCTCCCAAAGAGACGGCGAGATCGATAAGCTTGACGCTGTTGGCGACTTTTTCGCCGGCTTTGTATCCGCCTTTTAGCTCAAAAGCGACGACGCTCCCGAATCCGGACATTTGTTTTTTAGCCAGATTGAACTGCGGATGGGACTTGAGCCCCGGATAGTAAACCTTGGCGATTTTTTTATTTTTTTCCAGGTAAAGGGCGACTTTCATTGCATTGGCGGACTGTTTTTCTAAGCGGACTTCCAAGGTGGTCAGGCCGCGCATCGCCAGGTATGCGGTAAAAGGCGACATGGTCGGTCCGAAAAACAAATAGCTTCTTGCATAGAGCTCGCCTATAAGCGTATTGGAACCAATGATCGCTCCCCCTATCATGTCGGAATGACCGCCTATATATTTGGTCAAACTATGGACGACGACATCGACACCAAGCTTAAGAGGTGATTGAAGGGGAGGCGGAGCGAAGGTGTTGTCAAAAGCGGTCATAATCTTATGTTTTTTGGCCACCGCGACGATTTTTTTTATGTCAATGATTTCGAGTAGCGGGTTGGTCGGACTTTCAAAATAAATCATTTTTGTAGACTCATCGACGGCTTGTTCGACAGCTCTGATGTCCTGGAAGTTCACGACACGGACCTTAATTCCGTAGCGTTTGGCCATATGGAATAAAAATTCACAAGTTCCTCCATATAAAACTTTGTGGACGACAATGGAATCACCTGATTTTAAAAAGTGGAGAAAGGTCAGGGTAATAGCCGCCATTCCGGAAGATGTCGCTACCGCCCTTTCCCCTCCTTCAAGTGCGGCCAGTCGTTTTTCCAGAGCCGAAACTGTCGGGTTAGTGAACCGTGAATAAATCATCCCTTGAGATTTTCCGGCAAATCGAAGCGCTCCTTCGCGGGCCGAGGGAAAAATGTAGGTCGAAGTCGGATAAATTGGAGGGACGACTGAGCCGAAATTCGGATCGGACTCTTTTACTCCGACATGAACGTTTTTTGTCGAAAGCTTCATTCTTAGTGTCGATGGTACACCCATTGTAAGAAAAAATCAAGTATTTGCTAAAATTAGGGAATATGGATATTTTATCGGTGAAAAACTTGACGAAAAAATTCGGTAAATTTGTAGCCGTCGACAACATTTCATTTTCATTGAAGGAAGGTGAAATATTGGGGTTTTTAGGGCCTAATGGCGCCGGAAAAACGACGACCATCCAGATGCTATTAGGTATAACTACCGCCGACAGTGGAGAAATAAGATATTTTGGATTGGATTTTTATAAATACAGTCAGAAATGTCTGGCAAAACTTAATTTCGCCTCGGCTTTTAACAATCTCCAGGGCCGAACTACTATTTGGGAGAACCTTGTTGTTAGCTCTCTTCTGTATCAGGTTCCAAACTACCAGTCAAAAATACGAGAGTTGGTGAGCTATTTTGAGGCTGGGTATTTACTTAAGTCCCGTTACTTCGATCTTTCTTCGGGAGAAAAGACAAGAGTCAATTTGATAAAAAGCTTATTGAATGATCCTCGAATTCTACTTTTGGATGAACCGACCGCTTCTTTGGACCCGGATGTCGCCGATAAGACTTTGAGTCTAATCGAAAATCTAAAAAAAGACAAAAAAATGACTATTCTGTATACGAGCCACGACATGTCCGAAGTGGAAAGGATTTGTGACCGAGTAATTTTTTTGAGTCAGGGCCGGATCGTTGCCGAGGACACGCCATTTAACCTGACCAAGAAGATTGAGATGGCGACTTTGAGGTTGATTTTTGATGCTCCAAAACAAAAAATCGCCAGCTATTTGGTAGCCCGCGAAGAAATTTTTGAGTTTGAAAAAGAGAATGTTGTCGTTATCAGGACAAAAGAAAAATTAATCCCCGACATTATTTTTGGAATAAAGAAAGAAAATGTTTGGATAACAAACATAGAGATAGAAAAGCCAACCCTGGAAGATGTTTTTTTAAAAATTTCCCGAAAGAAGCAGCTTTAAAATATGTCATTTAAAAGAATTAGAGCCATTTTGCTTCATGAGTCATTTGTGACGAGGCACTCTTTTGAAGTCGTCAACGACATCATCTTGTACCCGCTTTTGCAAATAGTAATCTTTGGTTTTTTGACAGTGTATCTTTTTGGACTTAAAGGCAGGCTCATAGGAGAATATGTGTTAATCGGAACTCTTCTTTGGCAAATAGTCAGTATCACTCAATATTCGGTATCGGTCGGTTGCCTTTGGGATGTCTGGTCTAGAAATCTTACCAATATTTTTATCACCCCAATATCAGTTTATGAGTATTTTGGCGCTTATATGATTTCCGGAATACTTAAATCTGCTTTTATGTTTTGCCTTGCCGGCATTTTATCTTATAAAGTCTTTCACTTTGATGTTTTAACGCTTGGTATTGTAAACGTAGTTCTTTTCTATTTTAATTTAGTGATATTTGCCTTCGGATTCGGAATTACCGTGGTGGCGCTAATTTTTCGCTTCGGCAGCCGGATCTCGGCTTTTGCCTGGGCTATGATTGGCATATTCCAACCATTAATGGCGGTAATTTATCCGGTGTCGGTTTTGCCAAAACCGTTACAAATAATGTCCTATCTTTTCCCGGCCACTTATATTTTTGAAGCGGCAAGAAAAACTATTAATGACCACTTAGTAGAATGGCACCTAATTGGAACGGCTTTTGTCATAAATGTCGTATTCGTCGGATTGGCACTATTATTTTTTGACTTCATGTTTAAAAGTTCAAAAAAGAGTGGTCAGTTTGCCCGACTTGAAGGTTGAGTCACGTACCCTTAAGAGACAATTTTGTCGTCGAAACACCTGTTAAAATATTTGAATCGAAAGTATAAGTAAGGGCTTTTTTGGCGCGGTATTTTTCTTCGGCAAAAAGGATGAGTTTCTTCAAAAGATCCGCGAACTCGACTCCCGAAGCCTTCCAGAGATGGTTGTACAAAGTTCCAGGCAAAGTATTGACCTCGTTGGCATACCAACGGCCGGAACTTTTATCAAAAAGAAAATCGACCCGGGCTATGCCGGAACAGCCCAATAGTTTGTATATTCTTACGGCTGTTTCCCGGATCTCCTTGGTCGTTTTTTTATCGAGGCGGGCCGGAATGATAATGCTTTTTTTGGCATTGCCGGTCTGAGCCCCCCCGTTCTTCAAATACTTGTCTTCATAAGAAAAAAACTCGCTACCAAACACCGATTCCTGCAAAAAGGATGGCGTCGGATCGTCATTGCCAATAAGACAACAAGTCACGTCCATGAGATCTTCAATGGCTTTTTCAACAATGACTTTGGAGTCATAGTGAAGGGCGACTTCGATCGCAAATTCGAGCTCTTTCTGGGTTTTTGCTTTTGAAATTCCTATGGATGATCCGAGTCTTGCCGGCTTGACCATAAGAGGCATTCCGAGGGGTCGGATTTTTTTTAAGATGGCGTTTTTGTCGTCGATCCAATCATGGTTTTCAAAAAAGATAAAATCGACCGTGGGAATTTTTTCCGATTTATAAAGAAGTTTTGTCAGGGCCTTGTCCATGGCAATAGCCGAAGAAGCCGTGTCGCAACCGACGTAAGGAATATTGAGAAGTTCGCACATACCCTGAAAAGTCCCGTCTTCGCCATTTTGGCCGTGAAATGCCGGGAAAGCCAAGTCTATCGACACATCTTTTGCCAGAAGCGACTTTTCCCGGAAAGATTCCCGTCCGGATTTTTGGGCAAGCTCCAAATAAAAATTCTTTATTTTAGAAAGGTTTGCGTTAAAAGAAGATTCGGTAAAGAATTTCATCGAAGCGAGTTTTTCGTCTATAAGCCACCGGCCGTTTTTATCTATGTAAACGGGGACAACTTTATATCCAAGTTTTTTCAGTCCGGAAATGATCAGCTGGGCGGTG
>JAJYIX010000045.1 GCA_021789865.1 bacterium | reverse complement strand
CAACTATTGCCCGTATCGGCATATTTTTACCTAGTGAACATATGGTTCTGCTATTTAATAGTGCCTTTGCAATACAAAACATTAGTGGAGAACCTTTAAAGTTAATCAACACGAAAGTTAATGGTTTTCAAGTACATGAAGCATATATTTTTGAGTCATTTAGAACACCTTCTGCAGGAATTTAAATGCCTAAAGTTCTTTTTAACGTCGTAAATTAAAAAGTTCTACGACGTCTCCTAGCCTCACAATCTTCTATAATTGAAAAAATATATCCTATAAGCGTAATTTAGCAGGGAAAGAGGATATTTTATAAAACTTAAGACTTCTTTGTTACTAAGGCTGTAATTGTGGCTATAAACGCTCCAAATAGTAGATAGCTCATAAGAGTAGACGCTTGGGCAGATTGTAAAAATGGTGTTGGTGTATCTGTAGGCTGTATTTCTTGTGTCGGTTGAACCCATGGTGGGATATTAACTGTGTAATATGCAATTGTCGACCAAACGCCATTTATCTTCTTCTTAATATTCAAGTATTTTAATCCAGGTTGAACGTTATATATTGTGAATGCTGGGTAGTAAAAATCTGGGTCAGGTCCAGGGTCGCTCCCCTGGTAATCTCCTAATAATACGCTGTATTGAGTTGGGCTGGGGTCATCTAATTGAACGTTTAAGTCTATTGTGCCGCTTTCATTAAAGGAAAAATTCCAGTTAGCACTTATGTTGGGATATTGTGGTGCGCGGTGCAAAGGAAGAATTATTCCTGGAACAACCCAATTATTTTCTGTTCCTGGCCAAGGGAGAAATAACGCCTGACTATAAACTTTAGAAGCTACTAAAAAAGAAAATATTACTATTAAAAGTAAATACTTTATTGCTGAATTAAACATAAAAAACAAAGCTCCCCGTCAGCGGCTTTCGCCCATAAGCCTTTCGGCCTATAACCAGTGAAGGTTTCTGAACGGAGAGCTTCCGTTCCTTCACTGGATTTTAACCATGTCTATGTAGGTTTAGGTCTCTTATCTGTAAATCATTATATCAACTATTTGATTACCCATAGCAGTAAAGTTTAAAATTAAAATTATGGCCAATAATACCCCAAATTACATACCAATAGACACAAAATCATTGTTAATTGCGCATAATCAACCCACCACGATAACTAACACTACTGGACAGGAAAAAGAGTTAACTATAAGAAAGAAACGCCAATTTAGAGCTTTTATGAGGCTTATAAGGGCAAATAAGTTCATTACAGGCCTCTATACTTCAAAGCTTATTGGCGTATCACGGCAGACAGTTTCTTCGTGGCTAGAGCTTCCAAAAGTTAAGAAAGAGATGGATAAGGCAGTAGACAAATACATCTCCAAGATTGAAGAATCTAAGGATTGGAAAGCGTCAGCCTATTTATTAGATAAGGCGTCAGAATCAACTATATCCGAAAAAGAGACGAATTCTGTTGACTTATCTGGTCTTATAATTGTAAATACAACTCAGTAAAAACTATAAGGAGGGCGAACAGTTTAGGAAATTATTATTAATTTAAACACCCACGCTAAAAAAGTTACCTCCTCTAAATAACCATAACTGGTTTTCCTTATTGAAATCCCAGTTCGCTAGTGTGTAAAATCAAGCGTTCCCTTCGGGGAACTTTTTTTATGGCAAATTTTCAACTGTGGAGAAATCTCGGCTTTACCGCAGTTGAGCCGAGATTTTTTTTATGATTACCTTAGCAAAAGCACGAAAGATAATCGGTCAAGAGGCAAACTCAATGTCTGACGAGACAGTTCAGAAAGAGCTTGAAATGGCTATATTTTTATCGGATATAATATTAGACGCCTTTAAACAAAGAAATTTGTATGTTAAAGTTAAAAAGGAATTAAACAATGAGTAAAGCCGTTATCTATACTCGAGTTAGCACGGAAGAACAAGTTGCAAACTATAGTTTAGATTTTCAGAAGGACCTTTGTCTTGATTTTGCTAGAAGGAGGGGTCTTGAAGTTATCCAAGTTTTTAAAGAGGAAGGCGCTTCTGCTAAAACTGTTAGCGGAAGGCCAGAACTACTTAAATTAGTTAAATTCTGCCAGAGAAAAGATAATAAAGGGATGAGCGTTATTGTCTATAAGTATGACAGATGGGCAAGAAATACTAGCGACGGCCTCGGCCTTATGGCTATTTTATCGAAGAACGCTGTTCAAGTATTATCTGCCACTGAACCCGCTCAAGACGACGCTGTAGGCAAAGCCATGAAGGGAATGTTACTTGTTTTTGCCGAAATGGACAATAATATTAAATCAGAGAGGACTACCGACGGTATGAAAGCAGCTTTTAACACTGGTCGTTGGCCCTGGGGAGCACCCATAGGTTACAGGCATACAATCCTAAACGGTAAAAAATCGTTAGAGCTGATTCCAGGATATAAGACCTTACTAGGGAATCTTTTCAATGAAGCTTCCAAAGGCCTTTATACAAAGGTAGAGCTATCTAACCGTCTGAACAAGGCAGGATTTAAAAAATTATTTGGTAAAGAGGCTTCTGACAAAACAATAGATAAAATACTGACTAAAAAATTCTATTTTGGCATCATGGAGGCTAAAACCTGGCAGCTTGAGCAAAAACATGGCTACGAGACTGTTACAGACGAAGAAACGTGGCTAAAGGCCAATAAAATACTAAATTCTAACGAAGTAACAAGGTTATCCAGAAATAAAAGTTTTGTATTAAGGAGAGTTATTCTCTGTGGCGAATGTCGAAAGCCGCTGACTGCTAGTTTTAGCAAAGGTAGAAATCAAAAATATCCTTACTATCACTGTGTAAATAAACTCTGCACAAAACATACCAGAATGCCTAAAAATGACCTTGAAGTGGCCTTTAGAGAGTATCTCAGTAAGTTTAGATTGGGGAATATTCAAAGGAAGCTGCTCAAAGCTGTTTTACTCGATGGTTTAGAGGAAGAAGTAAAGAAAAACGAGTTTGAGATAGCAAAGAGACGTAGCCAATTAGAATCCCTTAATATCGACAGGACGTACGCCATTAAAGCTAACGGAAAAGGGATACTATCAGACGACCAGGCAAAAAAAGAACTAGATAGAATAAAGCTCGAAGAAAACCTAATAGACGTAGAAATGGACGATTTTAAATATGATAAGAATAAAGCAGAGACGGTAATAGGATTTGCTGAAAACTTTCTCTCGGATGTTGGCCTCCTATGGGATAAATTTGACAAAGATTTTACAAAAAAGCGCTTTCTTTTGAACAGAATGTTTCCTAAAAAAGTAATTTATAAAGACGGTTATTTTGGAACCGAGGAATTATCGCCTTCTTTTGCTCTAATAAAGGAGATTGCCGAAGCTAAAGAACCTTTGGTGATCCCGTGGGGATTCGAACCCCAGATTCACTGGCTGAAAACCAGTTGTCCTAGGCCGCTAGACGACGGGACCTATAAAAAATATCACGACATATGAATTATAGCAGATAGCTTAATAGTTTATTAACTTCAGTTAGCTTACCAACCTTCTTCCACGCCGCTTTTTGAGAAGATTTCGTTCCTACAGAGTATAAAATACCGTGTTTTGTCAGTTGGAAAGCCTTTATATCGTTGTCCGAGTCACCGACAAAAATGGTTTCCTCGGGCTGACAGCCGTACAAGCTGCATATTTCTTTTATCTGAATTACTTTCGCATCGGGATCTTCAGCAATGTAGTCCATGTGGGCAAAACGCCCGTTTTGAGCAAAATGAAAAAAAGTATTGACCCGAAAAGTCTCTATTCCTAAACTTTTGGCAACTATTTTTACGTATTCGGTCTCTCCGGACGAAATTATGGCCATGGGTATGCCCATATTAGCTAAGAATTTGACCAATATTTTTGCCTCCGGATTGATTTTTATTTTTGAAAGAATTTGTTTTTTATATATATCTTTCGTAAAGTTTTGTCGAAAGTAAATTTCCTGTTTTTTAATCCAGTCTTTATAGGCAAGTTTACCGGAGTAGTAAAGCCTTGTCAGACGTTCGTTTTCCAGGCGCGGAAACTTTATTGAATTTAGCACAGCATCCCAAGTTTCATTGCCAATGAGCACGCCGTCGCAGTCGAAAAAGACTATTTTCGGAATCATACTGCAAGTATAACGGATTTTCGTATTATTCCGGAAATTCCAAGGGACACACATTATAAGGTCTGTCCTGGTAAAGTATGTCCTTTTTTTTATGCCTATATCAAAGACAACTTTAAATGAGAAAGAGCTTTTGAGGTAAGCTGTCGCCCTCTTGAAGTTTTTTTTATAAATCCGATTTGCAGAAGATATGGCTCGATGAATTCCTCGACTGTCCGGACATCTTCCGACAGGGCAGAGGCGATAGTCTCAACCCCGACAGGTTGATTTCCGAATTTGTCGGCCAATATCTTTAGATATTCTTTATCTATGTCAACAAGGCCTACCTCATCTATTTCGAGGAGGCCAAAAAGCTTCGATAAAAGTTTTTCGTCTATCTGTAAGTGGTGGTCGACTTCCAGGATATCTCGAGCTCTTTTTAAGATCCTGTTGGCGAGGCGAGGAGTTTTCCTTGAGCGTAGCGCTATCTGCTTTGCGGCAAAAGAAGTTATCGGAATACCAAGAATATTCGCTGATCTTTTTATTATTTCCTCCAACTCGGAATCGGTATAATAATCAATTCTCAAAAGAAGTCCAAAACGGTCCCGAAGCGGGGAAGAAAGCATTGCCAGTTTTGTCGTCGCGCCTATTATGGTAATCCTTGGAACCGGTAAACGGACTGTCCGAGCAGACGGACCTTTTCCAATTATGATATCCAAAGAATATTCCTCCATCACGGGGTATAAAATTTCCTCCACGGCTTTCGGTAGTCTATGAATTTCATCAATAAAAAGGACATCATTGTCCTTCAAGTTGGTCAAAATTGCGGCCAGATCTCCCGTTTTGGTGATCGTCGCGCCTGAGGTAACCTTTATTTCTCCTTTGAGTTCGTTGGCGACAATGTAAGCGAGTGTGGTCTTGCCAATTCCAGGTGGCCCATAAAATAAAATGTGCTCGGAAGCTTTTCCTCTCTTTTTTACGGCATCTATGAAAAGTTTCAATGTCTTTACCACATTGCCTTGGCCAATATATTCTTTAAGAAGACGGGGTCTCAGATTCTCGTCACCTTTATTTTGACTCATATTAGTATTATACAGGTTACTTGTCTTGTTTTTTGAGGGCCATTTTTATCTTTTCTTCCACCGAAAGATCCCTTGGGAGTTTTGACAATATGTTTTTCGCATCCGTCGATTTAAAACCCAAAGATACCAAAGCGTCGACGACCGTCTTGTCTTCTTCCGATAAAACCATATTGGTCATGTCAAATTCGCTTTTCAGTTTTGATGACAATTCAAGGATTATTTTCATGGCCGTTTTTTTTCCAAGACCCGGTACATTGGTAAAGGAATTTATATCGTTTCCCTTGACCGCTTCATATAGAGCTTCTGGTTTAAGATATGATATCACCGAATAAGCGGTTTTTGGGCCGACGCCGGGCACCGTTAACAAAAGCTTGAAAACTTGAAATTCCTTTTTTGTCTCGAAGCCAAAAAGCACCAAAGCATCTTCACGGACTTGAAGGTAGGTATAAAGTTCGACGGTGGCTGGTGGTTGGTGGTTGGCTATCAGGGATGGCGTCAAGAATGTACTGTAATACACCCCTCCCGAAGTCTCAATAAGACCTAAATTTCCGTCGACCTCCGATAGTTTACCTTTAAGTTTTCCGATCATAATTATTGATTATGAACTTTTCGATATTTCACGTTCTATCTCCAGCATTCTATTATACTTTGCCAGACTCTCTCCGTGGATTGGGCGACCGAGCATTATGAAGTCACTTTGTAGGGCAACGGCCAGGTCGGCCAAAAAACTGTCGTTACCTTCATACAATGATTTTGAGAATATATAGCTTAAATTGTTTTTTCGGGCAAAGTCGACCATAATAAAAATTTCGCTTATTGTAGCGACTTCACCAATTTTGATGACGAAGGAAGAACAAATTTTATCTTCAACGGCTTTTTTTAAACGGTGAGGGTTCGAACCGATAATTTCTCCACCGACCAGGTAGGATTCCTGAAAAAAACTAGCATTTAGTGATTTCCAACCGGACCAATCGTTTGGGCCCAAAGGATCAATAAAAACCAATGGGGAAAATTCCTTATCAATGCTTTTTAGGAAAGTGGAATATTCGTCTTTGCTAAATGATTGAGCTCGATCCTTTATGTCGTACGTTGAATTATTCTCGTACTCACCGGCGTTAAAGTTTATACCTATAAAAGTGTCTTTTCCCGTCTTAAAGCCACTGAGATTCGCCGATTCCGAAATTGATCTCAAGGCTTGGAAATTGGTGTTGATTTCGGTTGTATTATATTTTTGTTTTAGTGTAGAGCGTATTTTAATTCCGGCTTTCAGCGCTTCGGAAAAAGGAAACGACGATGAGGAAATGATAGAGAATGCGTGAAAATCAAGATTTGGGTTGCTTCGATTTTCCAAAATGGTAATAATCGGTGTCGGTAATTTATCCAGAGCAAGCTTTCCATACCTTGACGAAAAAAGATTGTTGAGCAAACGATATATTCCGACTCCTGATTGAAAAGCGGCCGCTTTGGCAAATAGTACGGAAATCGTCATCATCGTATTGGCGCCAATTTTATTGACGTCTTCCGAACTATCTATCGATCGGAGCCATCCGTCGACTTCAAACTGTTTGCTCACGTCGACGCCGACAAGCTTAGGGGCGATCAAATCGTTGAGGAAATGAACGGCCTGCAAAACACCTTTTCCACCGTATCGACCATTGTCATTATCGGTCAAATGATTAACCTGATAGGGAAATTTTTTCGGTTCAAATGGCGTGGCGGTGTAGACTTTCCGACCGTCATCAGTTTCAAGATAAGCACCGATTCCGGGTGCGCCCAAACTGAGTAGCATTTCCCACGCCAATATCTTCTTGACCTTAGCCATAATTTCATTATATACACAATATGTTATTTTTTTAAGTAGCTTCTTTTTTCGGCTCCATGAACAATTTCTCTAGTTTTTTCTATGGCGTCAGGATTCACCGAAAGGCTGGTGATTCCAAACTGGACAAGCTTCTCTGCGATTTCCGGATAATCCGAAGGGGCCTGACCGCAAATTGAGGCGGTCACGCCGTACTTACGGCAAGTGGTAACGATATATTCCAATAATTTTATGATAACCGGAGTTCGTTCGTCGTATAAGGGAGCCACTTCTTCCGAGTCGCGGTCAACTCCAAGGACCATCATTGTCAAATCATTGGTTCCTATCGAAACACCATCAACACCGATTTTCAAAAATTCCTCGAGATTTAAAGCAGCCGCCGGCACCTCAACCATCATCCAAAGCTTAAAATCGTGGTACGTCGATAGACCGGAGGCACTGACAATCTCTTTTATCTTAATGAGTTCCCAGGGAGTTCTTATAAAGGGTATCATCAGATGAAGGTTCCGGTACCCTTTCTCCCAAACCTTTTTTATTGCCGCCAACTCCATTTGAAAAACTTCCGGATTAGCAATGTAGCGATAAGCACCCCGAAAACCGAGCATCGGATTTTCTTCATGCGGTTCGTATAATTTTCCGCCTTTTAAATTGCGATACTCGTTGGTTTTGAAATCGGTCGCCCGATAGACGACCGGTCTTGGCGAAAAAGGAACGGCAAATTTCATAATGTCCCGTGCAAGCCGATTAATAAAAATACTTTGTTTTTTTTGCTTAATAAATTCTTTCGGATGGACTCCAATATTGGCGATGATAAATTCGGCACGAAGTAGACCAATTCCGTCGACGTCTCGTTTGGCGACTTTTGCCGCCTCATCCGGTTCAGCCAAATTCACATAAACTCTAGTATAAGTTTTTAGCTTTTTTTGATACTCCTTGCTATGACCGCCTATTCCGGCCTTGAGGTTTTTCGGCCTGCCTCGATAGATCTCCCCAGTCGCGCCATTTACGGTAACGATTTTTTCCTTTTTCAATATTCTCGTAGCATTTTCGGCTCCGACGACGGCCGGAATACCGAGCTCCCTGGAAACAATGGCGGCGTGCGAAGTCCGACCGCCTTTTTCAGTCACTATAGCCGACGCTTTTTTCATTGCCGGCACGTAATCGGGATTCGTTTGCGGAGCAACCATAACGTCACCAGTGGCGATTTTCCCGATTTCCTTAGGACTAGAAATAATTCTTACGGGACCGGTAGCCAAACCTGGCGAAGCGGGAGCGCCAATCAAGATGGGAATAGCTTGCTCAGACAAATTATCTTCTCCTTTAGCGACTTTATTTAGCGTGGTAATCGGTCGAGACTGGACGACATATAATCGTCGTTTTTCCATGGCCCATTCAATATCTTGGGGAAAAAAATAATGGTTTTCTATATCTTTTACCAGTAGCGCGACCTCGGTTATTTCGTCGTCCGTCAATTTCTGTTTTTTTCCTTCATCGACACCCAGTTTTATTTCTTTATTGACTCCGTGTTGCTTGACCAACATTAAATTTTGATATTTAATCTGCTTTTGAAGAATGAGCATCGATTTTTTACTGACTTCGTAATGATCCGGTGTAACTTTACCTTGGACAATATATTCGCCAAGACCACGAATCGCTTCAATGACGATTTTGTTTTTATCGCCCGATATCGGATCGACCGAAAAAGCAATTCCTGAACGTTCGGACTCGATCATTCTCTGAACGACCGCTGCCAATCCGACCTTAAAATGATCAAATTGTTGTTCGTGGCGGTAATAGACGGCTCTTTCGGTAAAAAGTGAGGCGTAGCATTCTTTGACTTTTTGGACTAATTTAGCGTCTCCTTGGACATTCAAATAACTTTCCTGTTGACCGGCAAACGAGGCACTTGGTAAATCCTCGGCGGTTGCCGATGAGCGGACAGCCACTAGGGGGGGACTGTATAAAGTCTTTATTTTTTTGTAACTGTGGCTCAATACATCGATCCCGTTATTCAAATATTTTGTTTCGCGTGTCGTCAATTCATCGTAGTAGGAAGATATTTTTCTGGCCAAATTTAACGGCATTTTTGCATCCATGATCATTTTTCGAATGTGAGAAGCGGCTTCT
>JAJYIX010000044.1 GCA_021789865.1 bacterium | reverse complement strand
CCTTTTTCAGTTGACTTGACCAAAGACTTCAACAAGCTTAAATCTGAAGCCAACGACAAAGTCGCTCAAGCCGTCATCCAACTTTCCAGACTAAAATACGGCAAGCCGAGGGAACTTATCGAAGCCGAGATAAATCAGAGAGCACGTTTATAAACCAAAAGCCAGAAACTCAAATGTCAAATAAAATCCAAATATCAAATTACCAGATAATAGTATTTTTTTAATTTTATTTGAAATTTGATCTTTGTCATCGGCATTTATGATAAATAACTATAAAACCGTTTTTTCCGATAAAAAACAACTATCGGAAAATGTCTTTCTTTTGAATTTTAAGCTCTTGGAGCCGGCGGACATTAATTTCGTCGCCGGCCAGTACCTGATTTTGAAGGTTCCGAAAGATAACGCTTTTCTGCCAAGACTTTATTCGATTGCGTCGGGTCCGTCCAAAAAAAACGAATTTGATTTAATCGTCGAGCTCGTACCGAACGGTTTGGCATCGGAATACATCAAGTCCTTTAAAATAGGTCAAGAGGTATCCTTTACCGGACCGGCCGGGCAGTTTACCGTAAAAGAAAACGCTAAGAACAAAGTTTTTTTGATTACGGGTACCGGGATTGCGCCGGTTAGGGCAATATTACAAGACGTCAAACATTCGGAATCCGGAGTCGATGTCTTTTGGGGTCTTAAAAATTATCAAGACGTTTATCTTTTCGACGAATTTAAGGATTTTGAATTCCAAATCCCGAATTTTAGACTCCATATTTGTCTGTCGAGGGAGACAAAATTGGACAAAATTGACGAAAGCGTCGTAAAGTATTTTGACATTGGCCACGTTGACTCCTGCTTTGATAAGCTTTTGAATGACGGATACCAATTGTCATCTGCCGACTACTATCTTTGCGGCCGACGGGAGGTGGTTGAATCCCTAAAAAATTACCTACTTTCTAAAAAAGTTCCCCTCGCAGATATTCACTTCGAGAAATTCTAATCCCAAGACGATGCTACTGGTTTCTTGTAAAGTACGCCGTCAAAAAATCTTTCGCAATTGGGCCGGCGACGTCGGATCCTTGCCCGCCGTTTTCGACTAAGACGGTAACGGCAATTTGCGGTTTGTCAAACGGGGCAAAGACCGTAATCCAGGCGTATGGTGGCGTTGTCGCCCCGGGAGCTTCGGCGGTACCGGTTTTGCAGGCGGTTTGTAAAGGTTTGCCGTTGACTTTGTAATCAAAAAGAGGCCAGCCAGTGCCACCGGTCGTGCAAGCTTTCTCCATCCCCTCCCTGATTAGTCCGATTGTCTTTTGGGATATGGGCAGTTTTTTACAACTGCCTTTGGAAGTTTTCAAAAGCTCGGGCGTACAAAGGTATCCGCCGTTAGCAAACACCGACGTAACGAGGACGGTCTGAAGGGGGGTGACGGTCAGATATCCTTGACCGATCGAAAGATTGTACGTGTCACCGAGATACCATTTGTCATGAAGGGTTTCTTGTTTCCAGAAATCATCCGGAATCAATCCGGTTTCTTCGTTAAAAGGAATTCCGGTCTTCTGGCCATATCCCAATATTTCAGCCCATTTTTTAATTTTATTTTCTCCGACTTTCGATCCGGCCAGATAAAAAAATATATCGTTCGATCTTTGAATCGCTTTGACGATATCAACCATTCCGTCGGTTTTCCCGTACTCGAGATAATACCAATTCCCAAATCTCAACGGCCCGGCGGTGATGACGCCTTTGTCCTCAAATTGGGTCGTCTCGTCGATGGCTTTTTCTTGGAGAGCGGCCGTTGCTATCGCCAATTTGAAAAGTGATCCCGGAGGGTAAAGACCTTCGGTGATTCGGTCGAATAGCGGCTGTTTCGGATCAGTCAAATAGTTATTGATGGCCTGGGAATTATTATCCTCAAAGTCTTGAGAGTTAAAGCTCGGTGACGAAACCCAAGACAATATTTCCCCGGTATTCGGATTAACGGCGATGAGCGCCCCTTTGTCGCCTTGGAGAAGTTGATAGGCTTTTTTCTGTAAAACCGAATCAAAAGCCAGTTGGACATTTTTTCCTTTCTGCGGGGGAATTAAATCCAGTGTCTTTAAATATTTACCGGAAGCGTCGACTTCGATGAGTTTTTTACCCGGAACGCCGCGTAGGTCGCAATCAAATACTTTTTCTACCCCTTTTTGGCCAACTTTTTGACCCGGCTGAAGTTTATATAGGCAGTTATCCTGAGAAATGTCCTGAGCGTTGGCGAGTTGGCGGTAGCCAATAAGCGATGAGTCGGCTTCCGGGTCCAGATATATCCGTCTCGAGGTGATATTTGTAAATTTACTCGTGTCCGGGGGAAGACTTTTGGCGACGACGAAACCTTTCCGGTCGAGGATATCCCCGCGCGGTGCTTCTATTGGTATGTCTCTGACCCGATTTTGTTCTGAAAGAGCTCGATAATAGTCGCCTTTCACAATCGTCAACTGAAATAGGCGAAAAAATATCAGCATAAAGATGAGTCCGACCGTAAAAAAAAATCCAAAAAAAATCAACCCCGAAGGTTTATTAGTTCCTTCTTTGAAATGAATATCACCGGAAGTTTCTTTGGAAAAAATCGGTAACTTGAACATGATAAGCTGGACTTAACTCACGAAATAACCCTGGGAAAAAAAGCCCAATAAAATTGCGTGAAAAATTATAAATACTGCCAGTATTAGCATTTTAATCCATTTCGACTCAATTTCACTGATATACAAAAATATCGACAAAGACATGAGAGAATATCGGGGGATGGAAGAAAAAGTACCGGTCAGGCTCGGGAGAAGAAGATTGGCAAATGAGAAAAGATTGAGGCCCAGCCGCGCCAAGTTTATTTTCCCATGACGAATAATTTTTACCAAATCCAAGACCAATACAATCAGAACGAAATTGAAAAACACAAATTCAACGATGGAGATATAGTAAGGAAAATTGTGCGCGGCGGTCACAAATATTTTGAAATAGCGCCAGTAGACTTGAGGCAAAAAAATCAGATGGGTCGAACGATTGGCTCCAAAGGCCGGTTGGGACGTCAAAAAATATAAAGGATCACCGGTCGTCCTGTACAGATAATAGCAATAGGCTCCCAGCCCAATGAATGGAGCTGTCAACAAATAGTTTTTTATATTTGGCAGGAACTCGCGAAATTTTATTTTCGATATTTGGTATTCCTCAAGGAGGTGAAAAAATATGGGTATCGCCAAAAACACTCCGGCCAATCTGGTCAGCGACGCCAAAATCGCGAATAGACCGGAAATTAGGTAACGCTTCTTTTTTAGAAAGTATAAGGTTGAGGCAATCAGAAGAAAAAATAGACCTTCCGTATATACGACACCGAAAAAAAACGACGTCGGATAAGAAAGGAGAAAAACGACAACGCAAATAAAACAAGTTTTTTTAAGAGAAAGAGAGTCTTTTAAAAGAAAAATTCCTGCAAAAAGCGACAAATTAGAGATAATGATTCCGGATGTGAGCTCATTTCCAAAAAGTGGCGTCAAATATCTTATGAGCAACGGGAACAGAGGGAAAAAAGCTTGTTCATACTGCGAATAACCGTTTTTGGCAATCAAAAGATAATGAATCCCGTCGAAATTACCAAAGTGACTAAAAAAGCGATTTCCAAAAAGTATCAGTTGCCTGAGGTACGGAAACTCACCGAGGTAAGGGATGAACTTTGGAGACAAAAAAACGATCAAAAAATCAAAAAATCTCCACGTCAAAAATAAACCAACGACCAAAATTATTTGTGTTAAGATCTGTTTTTTTGATAGTTTATTCATATCCTTTTTTCTGAATACGGAAAAACTTAGCGTAAAGTCCATTATTTTTAAGAAGCGAGTCGTGCGTTCCCGATTCGGTAATTTTGCCTTTTTCCAAAACGTATATTTTATCGGCCATTCGGACCGTTGAAAAACGATGCGAAATGAATATAAGGCTTTTTGACCGGTAGACATTTTTTAAGTTATTGAAAATTGCATACTCAGCTTGCGGGTCGATATTCGACGTCGGTTCATCGAGTATCAAAAAAGGCGCGCTCCGGTAGAGGGCTCTTGCGATCGCTATTTTTTGCCATTGGCCGATTGATATTTCCTTTCCATCCTCAAACCAGTTACCCAATACTTGTTCAATTCCTTTGTCGGTATTTGTCAAATCTTCTCCTTGTGCTCGTGTCAATGCTTCGGTAATTTTTTTTGGGCGAATACCCAAACTGACATTTCCCAGCGCGATGTTTTCCTTGACGGAAAAATTGTATTTGGCAAAGTCCTGGAAAAGAACCGCCAAGTACTGATACCAGTCGTTTAAACCTAAGTCCCGTAAATCAATCCCGTCGACAAGTATTCTTCCACGGGTAGGATCATAGAAACGAAATAATAATTTAATAAGGGTAGTCTTCCCGGCTCCGTTGTGGCCGACGATAGCGACGTCCTGACCTTTTTTTATTGTCAAATTAATATTTTCTAGGGCAAACGTATCGGAAGAAGGATATTTAAAAGAAACGTTTTCCAGTTTGATTTCCCTCGGTCCGTTCTTTTTAAAGGCCACGACATCTTTTTTATCGACAACCGTATTTTTTATACGCTGTAAATTTAGATAATCTTCAACAAAAAGATTGTTTTCATACACCGAGCCAAGATTATTCAACAGCGCGGAAATTTGCCCGATAAAAGTGTATAGAATATTCAAAAAAAACGTGAAATCACCAATTGTATGTTTTTTATCGATTAAACCGACGGCAAAATTCTTCAAGGCAAAAAATATCACAACCGGCAAAACCAAAGACGCCAAAGAAGAAATGATGGTTTGTTTGATGATCGGTTTTTTGTACTGCGTGATCATTTCGTCCTGCATGGTCTTTGTTTTTTCCATGAAATAGTCTTTCAGCATGTAGAGTTTGATTTCCGACAATGTATCGAATTCAGTAAACAGGTAGCGAAGGTACCATAGATAATTGACTTTTTTTGATTGGGAAGTATAAATCGTCCATTGGATATTTCCGTATTTAGCCCTGATAAAGTAGAGTGGGGTAGCCAATATGAAAAGGACGGCAAAATAGAAAAAATTATATTGGGAAGCGATAAAAAGAGAGGCGGCCAAGGCCGCGATGTTGTAGATAATGTTGTTTATCATTCTTAAATTGTCGGGAAGACGCCAAGTGAAAGTATCGGCGACTTTAGCGATGAGATTCCTCGTTTGGCCGTCTTCAAGATTGCTAAAATCGAGGTCGGCAAGTTTGGCCATGAATTTTCTCATGAGAATGTTTTGAAATTTAGACCGGAGCATGAATTCAAAGTAAAAAGAATTTAGTGTGTTCGTGATGAAACGTGAAAGATATTCAACCAAAAGATATCCGATAATGACCAAAAATAAAACCGTCGTCGTCGAGTTGCCAATCTCCTTAAAGACCTGATCGATCATTAATTTATAAAAAAAATAGACCGAAAAAAGCAAAATTACCGAAAATATTGACGTCAAAAAATATCCGGTTACCAACCATTTATCTTCTTCCCAGGCGAGCTTGATGATGGTCCAGAGGTTTCCGAGAATATTTTTGAAGCGAACCATGAAATAAATTATATCATCGGGCCAAGCCGTGCGCCCTGTATAACCGGACCGGTTGTATATGGGGCAAAGTAAAGCGTCAAAACAGTCCAAATATACCAATTTGTAGCGTATAGTCTATAGACACCATTGAATTTTTGACGATAATCATTGTATGATTCAAAAAAGAATTTTTAAAACAGGAAATTATTACCATATATGTAACAAAAGCATTGCCAATTACGGTATTTTTTCAAATGACACGAACAAAAATAGATTCTTAATATGTTTGGACTACTACAACAATATTAATCGCAAAGAAAGCTTATCTATTTTTTTAAGAAAAAATACATATACTCCATTTTTATTACGAAAATGTAATGATCAAGTTATAAAAATTATCGCGTATTGTATTATGGACGATCACTACCATCTATTAGTGAGGACATTAGCAGATAATAGACTATCAAAATATATAAACGATTCGGAAAACAGTTATACTAGATTTTTTAACATAAAATTAAAACGAAAAGGTCCTCTTTGGCAATCAAATTTTAGAATCGTTCGTGTAAAGACAAACGAACAAATGCTGCATGTAAGCCGATATGTCCATCTAAATCCGGTAACTAATTATTTGATTGAAAAGCCAGAGGATTGGCTATATTCTTCATATAAATTTTATTTAGATAATAACCTGTTAAATAATTATCTAACGGAAATCTCCGTTAACAGTACAGAAGCTTATAAAAAGTTTGTGGAGAACAACATTGACTACCAAAGAAAATTAAAATTAATTAAAAAACTGACTTTGGAGTAGGATTTATACTATTGTGTAGATCCTCATACAACCGAAGCGGTTGTACGGGCTAACTAATTATTTTTTGATAAAATGGTAGTATTTCGGGGCGTAGCTTAGATGGCTAAAGCGTCAGGCTGGGGGTCTGAAGACCGTGGGTTCAAGTCCCGCCGCCCCGACTTTTTATTTAGTAAAATATTCTTATGAAACTTCTAAACATTGCCGTTGATAAACCAGAAAAAACCAACTTTGTTCTCACCCAGTCTCATTTCATAAAGACAGTCGAGGATACGTATGAAGCTTTAGTCGAAGCGGTGCCGGGAATAAAATTCGGCCTGGCTTTTTGCGAGGCCTCAGGACCAAAAAAAATCCGATTTGCCGGGACAGATAAAGAGATGATCGACTTAGCAGTAAAAAATGCCAAAAAAGTCGGAGCCGGACACTCAATGTTTATATTCTTGGGGAATGCTTTTCCGATAAATGTTCTAAACAGGATCAAAAGCCTTTCCGAAGTGACTCGTATTTTTTGTGCGACCGCCAACCCGACCGAAGTCATTGTCGCCGAGACCAAGCAGGGTAGAGCGATACTCGGGGTGGTCGACGGCGGATCGCCTATCGGGGTCGAAAATGAAAAAGACATTCAGGAAAGAAAAGATTTTCTTCGGAAAATCGGCTACAAAAACTAACAATCGGTCAAGATTTTCTTGTAAAATATAGCCATGACGAAAATTAACTCTCCAATAGTTGACCACATTGCCAAATTAGCAAAAATCCCTTTATCTGAGGACGAGAAAGATAACTTCGCAACCGGCTTTACCAAAACATTGGAAGTTGTCGACAAATTATTTAAAGTTGACGTATCAGATATTGAGCCAACTCATCAAGTTGCCGGTCTAAAAAATATTCTTCGCGAAGATAAAGTCAACGAGGAAAAAATGCTGCCTCAAAAAAAAGCTCTTTCCAATACAAAAAACCAGCATGACGGGTATTTCGTCGTCGATCAGATTCTGGCGGAGGATTAAATAGTCTATAAAAAAAATGAAAACAAACGAGTTGACGCTAGTAAAAGCTATAGATCTTTTGGACAAGAAAGAGATTTCCTTGGAAGAGGTATATAAGGACACCCTACGGGTGGTCGAGGCTAAAAATAAGGAATTAAACATCTATTTATCTTTGAACAAGAACTCCCTAATGGAAGCAAATAAGAATAAGGATGGATTGTTGCATGGCTTACCGGTTGCTGTCAAAGATAATTTTTTGACAATTGGCTTACCGACCACCGCCTCCTCGAAGGTACTTGAAAACTTCATGCCTCCTTATGAGTCGACAGTAACGAAAAGGCTTAAAAAAGCCGGCGGGGTCGTCATCGGAAAAACGAATATGGATGCTTGGGCTCACGGATCATCTACGGAAACGTCTGACTTTGGTCCAACAAAAAATCCCCGTAATCCAAAATATTTGCCCGGAGGCTCTTCCGGCGGTAGCGCCGCTGCCGTTGCTGCCGATATGACCATTGTGGCAATTGGGAGCGAGACAGCCGGTTCGATTCGCCAACCAGCTTCTTGGTGTGGTGTTGTCGGCCTTAAGCCAACCTATGGAAGGACCAGTCGCTATGGCGTTGTGGCGATGGGAAGTTCTCTGGACTCTCCAGGGCCTTTAGCAAAAACAGTCGAAGATTCGGCGCTAATCCTCAATCATATTGCCGGCCAAGACGATAATGACGGAACTACTTCACCGGTTCCGATCCAAAATTACACGCGCAATTTAAAAAGAGGTGTTAAAGATATGAAAATAGGGATTTGCTATATAGATCATCCAAAAATTAGGAATACCCAAGTTGCAGAATCTGTTTTGGAAGCGGGAAAAATCTTTGAAAATCTCGGAGCGAAGGTAGACACTATTTCTATCTCCGACAAAATGGAAAATGGAAAAATTCTTACTCATGAACATGCGATTGGTGTCTATACCGTCGTTCAGAGAGGTGAAGTCTCAAGCAATCTGTCCCGTTACGACGGGATAAGATACGGGTATGGTAGGGATAGATTCGGCCATGAGGCGAAAAACAGAATTATGCTCGGGACCTTTACTCTCTCCAAAGGTTATGCCGACAGATATTATGTCCATGCCCAGAAAGTCAGGAGTCTTTATATAAAAAACTTTAAAGAATTGTTTAGCAAGTACGACCTCCTGATTTCATCGCCATCGCCGTCTTTTGCTTTGCCTTTGGGCTCCTTGGGCGATGATCCGATGTTCGGTGAACTTCAGGATATGCTCGTTGAACCGTCATCTTTAGCCGGCATTTGCGGAATTTCCATTCCTATGTTTCACGATGAGAAAACCAATCTTTATTTGGGATTGAATATCATGGGTGATTATTTTCAGGAGGAAAAAATATTGCGGGCGGCATGGGCTTATGAACAAGCGACAAAATGGAATCCTTGGATTAAAAACAGTTAAATATTAAACGGTTAAATCTTAAAAAAACTTTTTAAACGTTTAAACTTTAAAACGTTTTTTTAACTGTTTAAGTTTTAACAGTTTGACTGTTTTTTATGGATAACTATAAACTAATTGTCGGCATGGAGATACACGTCGAACTCAAGACGGTCTCCAAGATGTTTTGCGGCTGTAAGAATGATCCTTTCGGTGCCGAAAAGCCGAATATCTATACTTGTCCGGTATGTTTAGGGCTTCCGGGAGCTCTTCCTGTTGCCAATAAAAAAGCGATAGAATGGACGATAAAGCTTGGCTTGGCTTTAGGCTGCAAAATCAATACTCTTTCCAAATTCGACAGAAAGCATTATTTTTATCCCGACCTTCCAAAAGGTTACCAGATCTCCCAATACGATTTGC
>JAJYIX010000004.1 GCA_021789865.1 bacterium | reverse complement strand
CCTTTTACCAGGTTGTCTATTGCCGACGTAATTATGACTTTATTATCTTTCACATATAAAGCAATATCGCAATAATTTGATCCAACAACAATCGCGCTTTTTGACTGATCTACCAATCTTATAAATGGTGATTTTTGATAAGTTTTTTGGTACAGTTCTTTAAGCTTTCCATAGGACATTTTATCTTTCAAAAATACATAAGCGGTAGTGAAAATACCACGCACCATTGGAGCAGAATGAGGCGTAAAAATTACATCAATATTTTCTGCTTGTGCATCGCTTACTACTTGTTGAATTTCTGGCAAGTGTCGATGGGAAAAAACCTGATAAGCTTTAAAATCGTTGGCTCTTTCGGGATGATGAGTAGCTTCAGAAGGTTTAGTTCCTGAACCGGACGAACCAGTTTTTGAATCAATGATTATATGATTTGTTACCAATTTTGCTTTAACTAAAGGATATAAGGCAAGCGAGGCTCCGGTTGGAAAACAACCAGGACAAGCGACTAATTGAGCCTTTTTGATTTTATCTTTATAAATTTCCGTTATACCGCAAACTGCTTTTTTCAATAGATCCATTTCGTCGTGTTTTATTTTGTAAATCTTTTCAAAAATATTGACGTTTTTAAGTCGAAAATCCGGCCCCAAATCAATTACCTTTGTTTTATCTAGATTAATATCTTTGATTTTTTTCATGCTTGCCCCAGCCGGAAGGGCAAAAAATACTACATCTGCTTTTTTACTTAATTTTTTAATATCCTCCGGTATAAATACGAGTTCTGTAATATTCGTCAGATTTGGATGAATTTTACTAATTTTTACACCAACATGTGATTGGGAAGTGACCCCAATTATTTTCACATGGGGATGAAAGAGAAGAAAGCGTAATAATTCTCCTCCAACATATCCAGAACCGCCAATAATTAAAACATTAATCATATTTAATCACTCCTTTCATCTTCAGATTTTTTAATAACTTTGAAGTGTCATATCTTAAATCTCCCGAAGGAATCTTAAGATTATTTTCTAAATAATCAGTACCTGCAGTATTATTTGTTACGGGTCCGGCAAAATAATCGATTACCAAATTTAATTCTTTCAGCATATCAAAGGCTCCTTTTGCACCAACTAAATCATGAGCACACATGATTTTAAAGCTCATTGCTTTCGTGAATTCGGAATCATGAAGTAATTTATCTACCCCATACCAGCCAATTATTCCGTCGCCGAGTTCTATAATAATTGCATCGGGTTTATCTTCGCTAAGTTTATTTAATAGAGTTTTTGCTGCAGGAATAACTAAACCGTGATGGTTAATTGTTGAGCTTATTCCCACATCAAGGAAACTAACCACTTCTTTAGCTCCGGCCTTTTTCATTGCTACAATGTCTTTCTGTGCAGCTACACCGGTTAATTTAGCAGCAGAAATATTTAGTTTAAGTTTATGTGTAAGTGCGGTAATGATATTAGTTGTTGCAGTAGTTTTCCCAACATTCATGGCTGTACCCATAACAACAATTAACGGAACTGTTTTTTTAAGAGTCGAATCTAACTTCTGTATACAATCGTGAACATTGAGTTTTTTATTTTTTACTATAACATTACCAATTATTTTTATTGGTATTGGTGATTTAACAAAATCTTTATTCCACGAAACAGCTTTCCCGATTACTCCGCCGATATTCAAAATATGAAGAGTGTCATCGTTTTTGACTTTACTTGGAACAATTCCGACTATACCAGCTAATGCTTTGCGTTCACCAAGAACACCGATGATTAGATCGCTATTATTAATTTTCGATAAAGCCCCGTCAATTAATTCTAGTTCTCCATATTTTTCATGTTCTTCCAAAGCTTGCACAACAATAACATCTCCTTCCAAAAGGGACGTATTTGTTGAAATACATACTTCATCCTTAAGATCCATATTTTTTGTCACCGACCCAATTTTGTCAACTTTAACTTTTTTGTTTTTCATATTTTTTCCCTAACTTATAAGCTTTGTGGGCTAAGATACTTTGCAAACCATAAATCTTACAAAATCCGGCTGCCTCCTTCCCTGTCCAAAGAATATTCTTTTCTCCATACGTTGCTATATCCAGACTCATAAGGGAAAAGGGGCTTTTATAACCTTCTGTAATAATGTTGCCCTTAAACAGTTTTATTCTTACATCACCAGTAACAGTTTTTTGACTACTGTCGAGCATTGCCTCGATATCTTTTATCACAGGATCAAAATACAGTCCTTCATGAACAAAATTACCCCAAACGTCAGAAAGAGTGTCTTTCCAAAACGATTGCCACTTTGTTAGAACTAATTTTTCAAGTTCTTTATGAGCTTTAATAAGTATCGTCACCGCCGGCGCGGCGAAAGCAACACGTCCTTTTATACCAAGGATTGTATTACCCAGATGAATATTCTTACCAATGCCGTGTTTCCCTCCAATTTCAGTTAAATATTCCATAATTGATAAGCCGTTCATAGGTTTACCATTTATCCCGATAGGCAAACCATTTTTATACGAAATAACAAAAGTATCTGATTTATCCGGAGTATTAACTAACGGTGTAATTCCAGGATAAACTTCTTCGGGTGGTGCTTCCCATGACCCTTTTGTTTCTTTTCCACCAATAGTAACGCCTAACATACCTTTGTTTATTGAATATGATTTTGATATTGTCGGAATGGTTATTCCGCTTTTCTCTAATATTTTCATTTCTTCTTCCCGAGTTAGTTCCAAATCACGAATTGGAGCTATGATTTTGAGTTCGGGAGCCAAGACTTTGATTGCCACATCAAAACGTACTTGATCATTACCAGCTCCAGTTGAGCCGTGAACGACTGCCATTGCCTTTTCTTTTTTGGCTATTTCTACTAATTTTGTGGCTATAATCAGTCTTTCTGGTCCGGCAGAAAGTGGATAGACGCTACCACGTAAAATATTTCCTTTGATAATATAGGAAACAATTTGATCATATAATTGTTTTTTTCCATCGATAAAATAATGTTTGATCGCACCAACGAACTTTGATTGTTTGATTATGTATTCCTGGTCTTCTTTCGCAAAGCCACCAGTATCAACAGTCATCGTCACCACGTCATAACCTTGTTCTTTTAAATAAAGAACACAGTAGGAGGTATCAAGACCACCGGAAAAGGCGAGAATCGCTTTTTTAGTTTGTTTTTGATTTTTCATATTTGGATTTAACTTTTAATAAAAAAATCCCCCGGGTGTTTAGTCCGGGGGAGTGTATTTTTGGCCATTAAAAAACCCGAGCATCTTAGCTCGGGGTTGATAATATTTTCCTCTTTGGTTTAGGCCAAAAGAATACTACCTTCCCCAAAGGTTCGCCTAGATTGCGAATTGGATACAGATAGTAATTTGACCATATAAAAGAATTATATACTAGTTTTTTGATTTGTCAAGGGCAACCCTATAGTAAATTTAGACTCATTAAAAAAGCGGCTTTTGGCCGCTTTTTTATTAGCATTTCTTAATCACTTACTTCGTCAGATCTACGATAATCTGTGATAGATTCCAAAATCCTGGCGTATATTCCAATTTAGCCGGTGTATTTCCTTCAGGAATTTCATAAGTGATAAATCCTCTTGTTTTCTCTCCTGGTTGGATGGTCCCGGAACTTAATTGAGGATCCTTATCAGATACCGCCATATCATAGCTATAGTCCTGATTATCATGTAATTTAAACTCAAGAGCGTTATAAATATATGGATCCTTTGAGTTATTCTGTAAGGTTATATCTACCGCTACAAATTTGTTACCGCTTTTTGGGATTAAAAACTGGTTACCACTTATATAGTCGGCTACAGCATTGACAGCCATTGTTTTACCATTCAAGTCAACGAGATCTCCCATCTTGTAAGTTTTGGTTGGTGGAGCTTCCGATGTTGTTGGTTGACTAGCTTCATTTCCTGAAGTCCCAGTCGTTCCTATCTTTTTAGTCCCACTATTGGCACCAATGATTCCAAGGATAAATAATACTAATATAATGGTCAAAATTGGGTGTTTGATAAACCAGTTTCTTTGATCTGTCTGACAATGAGGGCATTTAGTCGCTTTTGAGTCAATTTCTTTTCGGCATGACGTGCATTTCTTCATATATTTTCACCTCCCTTCGTATTCTTTTAAACGGGGTTTACCTTTTCTCAATATATCGCACTATAAAGGTAAAATCAAGCGTAAATGAACACGCTTAGAGTGTAGACTATGAAGCTACATATACTTACAATTTTTACATGGCAGTCTCAAAAGATCTGGTCTTAAAAAAGTTTGGTGAACGAATAAAATATTTACGGAAATCATCGGGACTTTCTCAGGAGGCTTTTGCAGATCGGGTCGGAATTCATAGAACATATATGGGGAGAATTGAAAGAGGAGAATCAAATCCTCCTATTTTTACGGTTTATAGGATTGTCAAAGCTCTTAAAATCAAGTCTTCTGAGTTCCTTTCCCTTTAAAAAATCTTATCCCTTGTTATTTTAAAATCTCCAAACTGGGAAAAATCACCAAAAACAGATGGACCAATATCAATAACTGTAAGTTTTGGTTGAGGCCGATCATCACTTATGATCTTTAATATCAAAAGAGAAAAAGCATCGGCTAGATCATCATGTTTCTCAACTCCAAAGCCCGTAAGCTGTAAAATCAGATCCTCACATCCGTGCCTTGGAAAAAGTACCTTGCCTTGTTGAATCATATGAGTAACCAGTGCCAATCGTTCCCGTTTTCCTTGACCTCCAGTTTTAACACCTTCTGCCGGAACGTTAATGTTTTTTAGATGTTGGATAAATGCGTCTTGATAACCAACATTTTCGATAAAAAGCTCAGTGTAGTAGCCGTTTCCTAGGGCCTTTGATAAAGAAATGGCCTGTTCAACAGTCTCAGGGAAGCCCATCCGTTTATTAACTGGATTTGGCAGAATATATATTCTAAGACCTTCCGGCGGACTATAGATTTTTCCAGATACCATAGCTGTATAATCGGCCGATTCTTTTTCCGAAATCGCTAAGTCGATTCCGGTTGCGGTATATAGATAGTGTCTTTGTTCTTGAGGCGGTATAACATCATAGCCATGAATCCAGGACGGATGTACTAACCGATCAGCATCGGAGATAATCTTCAAAAGATATTCCCTGGAAAAGGCCGATTCTGATGGGACTGATTTTTTTAGGGTTTCAATCTCTTTCATTGTTGGGAACTTTCCCGGCCAGGTAATTGCATCTTTTTCATCAAGGAGAGGAAACGCAAAAAATGAAGCGGTTAACTTTTCTTCTTGTATGAGTTTTCGAAGACGCATGATTAATGAATCTTCATGAAGCAAATTTCCAACGACAACGATTTTCGTATTCGTATCACCAACCGGAATAACTTCACCGTTAAACCAGTTAAAAGTGCGGTCTCTCCCTTCTTTGGTTTTGACCGATTGGAGATCTTCGATATCATCGGCGATAATTAGATCTGGTCGGTATTGACCATGGCGCATACCACGGATACTCTGCTCGGTAGATGCGGCTGTAATTCTGGCGTTATAGTTTGATAAGACAATAGAATTTGCACCCCATTCGTCAGAATACTCTTCAAATGGTCCGATATCATCTTTCAAAAGATTGTTTCCTTCAAGTTCACGCTTGATATTAGTTAGGTGAAGTCTGGCTTGATTTTGGGTTTGACTGATAATTAGGACAAATTTCTTCTTTTGTATTCCAATAATAGACCAGATTGGATATGAGGCGGTCATTATGGTTGATTTTTCTGAATTTCTAAAAGCAACTAATATTGCCAATGACATTTTTTGATCTTCTGTTATATCAAACATCTGGTAGTGAATCGGGGCAAAGGGATACTGGATGTAATGGGATAAATATATAGCGAAAAACCAATAGTGGTTTTTCTGGGCTAGTATCCGCCTGACACTTCTGTCACTTTTAATTTTAACAAGCTCATCATTAGTGAGTGGTGTAATAATCATAATTTTTTAGGCTCCTTATCCTTTAAATTATTAATGGTTGGGACAAGAGCGGCAAGTTTTAAAGCCTTATCTATCAAGGCTTCCTGATCGGGCGTTAACTTTTCATCTTGTTTAAGTCGAGCGGTTACTTCAATTTTGTTGGCATAGTTTGGATGATGGTGACGGAGCCAGAAAATAATGGCACCGAGATTGCTATTTTTTATTAATGTTAAAAGCTGTGATTCAGCAACATCACTAGCCAATTTTTCGCCTTCACGGATTGCCTCATCAGTTAATCTAGCAAATTCCGAATCTTCCCTTTTCCAGCGATAGTAATTTGGTCGAGGTACTCCTGCTTTTTCACAGGCAACAGATATAATCGGACATTTTTTTAACTGTTCAAAGATAAGTTCTTTTTCCTGCTGCTGTCGTTTTTCAATAGTATTATTCATATAGATTAAGAAATCTTTTTAAGTTTTAATCCTGTGAACTTTTCGTATCTTTGAATTATTGTTGTCACATACTCCACGTCAATCTCAACCATTAAACATTTTCTTCTAGTTTGTTCACAGGCCAATAAAGTTTGTCCTGATCCTCCAAACCCGTCAAAGACAAAGTCTCCGATCCGACTACTATTCAAGATAAGTTGTCGCAAAAGAGGAATTGGTTTCATCGTCGGGTGATAGATACTTTTATTGGGTTTTGGATAAAATAAAACGCTGCGATCGGGTGATTTGTAAAAATTATGTTTGCCAAACCAGCCAAATATTATGAGTTCGTGTTGAGGAAGATAGTGCATCCGACCCATAATCGCCTGGTTTTTGATCCAGATTAAAATTTGAGTAAAGCGAAATCCGGCGTCCTCAATTCCTTTTCTAAGCGCAAAAAGCATTTTGTCGGAGTTGAAAATATAGAATGAATTCTTTGAGGAGAGATACGGTTTAACTGCTTCAAGCCAACTTTTATTGAACTCAACATATTTTTCTTCTGATTGTTCATTATCGTTGACAATGACTTTATCCTTTTTATTCAAATTAATGAACCCTTTTTTACTTTGAACATAAGATATTCCATAGGGAATATCGCATAATAACAAGCTAATTCTATCTTTTTGGATAAGTTTTTTAATAATATTAGGATCGCATGAGTCACCAAAAATTAGGCGGTGCGGACCTAAAGCAAAACAATCGCCATATTTAAGTGACCTTGATTGTTTTAATTCCGGTAAGGTGTTCATATCTTCGGATTATAAGATCGCAAAATATCGGTTCGATCTCAACTAATAATGCCTTTCGTTTTAACTGCTCGGCGGCAACGATTAGTGGGCCGCCACCGGCGTATAAATCCAATACTATATCTCCCGGTATGGTACAACGTCTTAAAGCTTTTTCATAAAGTGTTGGAGGTTTGGAAGTCGCATGTTCGTATTCTGATGTTGGGAGCCTCTTGACGAGCCAGATGTTAAATAGATCGATGATATCATCAAGCGTTCCGTTTCCAGTACTAACCTCTTTATCCATAATCTCATTTAGATTTTTGACTAGTGGAGAAAGATAGGGCTTTCCTATGCTCCCATAGACGCATGGTTCGTACGCTTTGCTAAAGGCCACGCCAGGTGTTGGGTTTTGATTATTTTTTATCCAGAGGCAAACGCGTCTATTAGTTATGCCTAATTCTTGATAAAGCGTCTGGATAAGCCAGATATAGCTTTCATCACAAAAATAGAATATGTGGGCGTCCGACTTACAAATACTTAATCCGTTTACCATAGCTTTTTTTAAAAATTCTTTGTACTTCGCATCCGTTTTTGTGTCATTTACAGTTCCGCCGTACTTACTTCTTTTTCCAAATCCCTTGTCATAGTTTAAAGAAATGTTATAGATTGGATCGTTAATCATTAAAGAAACATTTCTTTCATTTGTCAGTTTTTTTACTGAATCAGGATCATTTGAGTCAAAGCAGAGAAGTTTATGCGAACCTAGTAAATATATGTCGCCAGGTTTAGTTATCGGCTCCTTAATTTTTTTCAATTCTATTTGTTCATCGAATTCGTCGCCATCTATCGCAAGCTGATTATCCCAAATTTGCGACAGATCAGTCTCTTCAAATCCAACATCAAGAAGTAAATCAATATCTATATCTTTCAAGAGCTCGAAGTCCCATTCACCAATAGGCACATTGCTTCTTAAGTTATATTCTTGAAGTTCTTCATCAGTTAATTTTCGATTTGGAACTCTAACGTCAATTTCCTCGTCTCCTCTTCCTAAAAGAATTAATATTTTTAGACGTTGATGACCGGCAATTATTGTATTGTCAACGTCAATTGCCGGAATCTCAACAAGATTGAATTTTTTGAGTCCTTCTTCAAGTTTTTTAGCCTTAAACTCAGTCAAGATACGCCGATTCTTCGCATAAGGGGTGAGATCCCGTACTTTTCGTTTCTCATTGTGCCAAACTAAATTAATCATGAAGCCAGTATAGGAAAAAGAAGATTGTTTGTATAAACGTCAATTAAGCTTAATTGGTGTTGAGGCGTTTTATATATCGTTTTATGGCAATATTTAGCTCGTTATAATCGAGCGATTCGTTAAACTCTTCCTGAATTGCATCTTCAATCTCATCGATAGTTTTTCCTTCTTGTTTAAGTTCATATGCCCTCCTGTCTCGGTCAAAATTTATGATTGGCTGGAATTTATCTTTTACATGGGAATTCAGTCTTTTTTGATGAAATTTTATTTCAGACCACACTGCCTTTATGTCATTAATGGTTGTGTCATCCTCTATACCAATAAATAATTTTGGAAGACTTGAATCTTTGTCATATTCAAAATGGACAGTTACGCCAATTGATATTGCCATATTGTCTGGGTCGTTAAATAACAGATATCTTTTAATCCCATTCTCCCATCTTAAGGGCAATTTATATTTTCTTAATAAATTTTTTATATCGATTCGAAAAGCATTTATCGGCATACCGTTATTTAGTTCTCTCGTTAAATTTTCGGCTTCTTGAAATCTTCTTTCTTTTTTAAGTTTAGTTATATCTTTTCGACGTATTCCCCAGACGTTTTTAAAATATTCTTCTTCACTTCGATAAAGTTCCCGATGCCATTTTTCGGAGGCATCATTTCCCTTAATACCATTTTGTGGAACTTTCCATTTCTTTCTTAATGCCAACATATCCTCTTGAAAATCGGGCTTGATAATTAAGAGCTTGATCCTTTGGTTTATTTTTTCCAGTTGTTTTGTAAAATAGTCGTCTTTCATGTTCTTCATATCTTAAATTTTATAACTTATTTCCTGCCTGTCAAATTACCTAAAAAAGAGCAAATTATCTTTAAACAATAAATACTATAGGTTTATATCAAGAAGCTTACAAATACATGAAACATTAACTGCAGGACTGTCTCATTTGTCTCAATTAGCCTGGAGAATGAGACAGTTTTTCTTTATGTGTTTCATTTAACCTCAGCACTATAAGGATAAAGCCCGCTTTCATCCTGGAGATTTGGTACAATGGATAGGAAAAGGTGTAGATAAACGCCCGGTGACTATAGGAGTTAAAAATTCCAGACACGGGCGCTCCGCCTTCGCCTGCTGAAGCGGGCTACGGCGGATACAATCCGCTTACCGCGAAAGCGGGATTCGTTCGAATAATTTGGATCGGCTTCGGCGAGACGGGGTCATCATCCTGGAGAATTAGACTATATAATTACATTTATATGAGGACAGTTTTTATCTTTCATGGCACAGGCGGTAGTCCGGAGGGGAATTGGTTTCCTTGGTTAAAAGAAAAATTGGAAGGGGAAGGACTTCGTGTCATTGTTCCAAGATTTCCGACACCGGCAGGACAATCGTTATCGTCATGGCTTGAAATATTAAATAAATATAACGAATACATAAATGAAGAAACGATTTTTGTCGGGCACAGTCTGGGAGGAATGTTTTTACTCAAAGTACTTGAGCAATTGAAAGGACCGGTGTCGGCTGCTTTTTTTGTCGCAGCCCCGGTAGGTGTCAGACCGATAAAATATTACGACAGTGATTATGTTTTCACCCATTTTGAATTCGACTGGCCGTCAATAATCCACAAGGCAAAAAAATTCAGCGCATATCATTCCGAGAGCGATCCGTATGTTTCCTTGGGAAACGGAAAAGAGCTGGCACGACGATTGGGGATAGAACTTACTTTCATACCAAACGCTGGTCATATAAATTCCGAAAGCGGTTGGGTAAAATTCGATAAACTTTATCAGGATATTGAGATTGTCCTGAAAAGTCATGGGGATTAAAAGGTTCCGGACTCATATGAAAATTTACGTGTGTCATTCTTCGATGTTCGATTATGTAAAAGAATTATACGAACCACTTCGCAACTCAAATCTAAGTAAAAAATACGAGCTTATCCTGCCCCATGAAACGAGTAAAAAAACTTTCGACTCCAAAAAAATGATTCCGTCATGCGACCTTATAATTTCGGAAGTCTCATATCCCTCAACCAGCATGGGCATAGAATTGGGTTGGGCAAATAAGGACAACAAAAGAATTTTATTTATTCATAAAAGAGGATTTAAGATATCCAACTCCTTGAGGGAAGTTTCTTCGGATTTTATTGAATACTCAAACAGTGATGATTTGATAAAAAAGGCTCTGTTATTTATTGATAGATTACAAAAACCAAGAAATTCCAGGTCCCGAGGAACTAGAATATAATTTAATTGAAATTAAATATGGATGATTTTAGACTAGAAAAAATTAAAGGCGAACCGAAGGCGGAAGATAGACAAGCTATGGTAAATGGAATGCTTGCGTATCATGCGAGTAAAGGCCATCCGAGAAAAAAGGAAATATTTTCGATTATTTTAAGAGACAAGAATAATAGTATTAAAGGAATGGTAATAGTCTCGTTTTTGTGGAATGGAATGCATATCGATAGTCTATGGATTGATGAGACTCTCCGAGGAAAAAAGTGGGGAGGTTTGCTTCTCAATATGGCCGAGAAAGAAGCTATAAAGAGAGGTTGCTCAGTTGCCTACACGGATACTTTTACTTGGCAGGCTCCAAAATTCTATGAAAAGCAAGGGTACAAGCTTTATGGAAAGCTTAAGGATTTTCCGAAAGACAACTCTTTACTTTATTATGCCAAGAACTTGAAGTAGCCGATTGTAGAGAAATCTAATCTATATAACTTAGTTCCTTACTCGTTAGCTCGTAGCGGATTTATACGACAAAAAATAATGTTAAGATTAGTGAATGCGGACAAGTAAAATAAAAGCCGTTCTTTGCGACTTCGACGGTACTCTCGTCAACAAGAATAGCGAGGATTACACTTCCGGCGTACCTGACTTGGTAAGTAAACTCAAGCAAAAGAAAGTCCGTTTTTCCCTGGCAACGGGCCGAGGATATTTCGGCAAGGTAAAAAAAGTCATTAACAGTCTTGGCGTGAACGACATCCATATATTCAACGGCGGGGGAATGCTCCGGGATACCCGGACCGGAAAACTCATATATTATCAGCCGATATCGAAATCTTCGGTCAAGGAAATTGCCGGATTTTTTGTCGAAAGAAAACTGACCTTTACTCTCGAAACAAAAGAATCAGCATATCTATATCCGATCACCGCCAATCCCAGTTATCTCAAAGGTGTCGAAATTATTGATTTTAAAAAATATGACGGTACGGAAGACGTGATGAAGATGGTCCTTTTTGTCGAAGGAAACAATCTGGACGAAAAGACAATCATCGATATCAGCAAAAAAATCTCCGGATTTTCGAAAGACGTCGATATGACAAGATTCAATTTCCATGGCAAATTCGGCCTGGACATCACTTCGGAAAAAGCGACCAAACATACCGCGATTTTGGAATATATAAAATTATTGAGCCTTAAACCTGATGAGCTGGTTGGAATAGGGGACAGCTACAACGATTACCCGCTTTTTACCGCCTGTGGATTCAGGATTGCAATGAACAATGCTCCAGATCATTTAAAGGAAATTGCCGATCTGGTTGTCCCGCCGGTTGAAGATGGAGGAATGGAAGAAGCTTTGAAATACATCCTCGACAATCTGGTTTAATGACAACAGTTGATGCTGTGCCAGACTTCCTTAAGACTTTCCAATAATTTTTTGAAAATATCCTTTATCTTCACGCTTAAATTATAATGTCGGCCCGGATGTGTTACAATAGGGATTACTTTATGTACTATCAGAGTCCAACTTATGGCAAAGTTGATCTAAACAAACTCCGTCAAATTGTTTCAAAGTTTATGTCCGACGACAAAAAAGCCAAGTATGAAATTATCGTCGGTACCGATTCCCAAAAAATTGAGAATAACAAATACGATTTTGTCTCTGCACTCGTCATCCATCGGGTCGGTTTCGGAGGAATATATTTTTGGAAAAGAATTATCCAGGATAAGAAAATTTCTTTAAAGGAACGAATTTACCAAGAAGCGACGATGTCTTTGACGACTTCGGAAAACTTTGTCGATCTTTTTCGGACCAACGGGATCTCCAAATACAATGTCCAAATTCACGTTGACATTGGTCCCAATGGTGAAACAAGAGAACTAATTACCGAAGTCGTCGGAATGATCAGGGGGAGCGGTTATGAGGTAAAAATTAAGCCTTATTCTTACGGAGCCTCAAAAGTAGCAGACCGATACACCTGATAACCAGTTAACTCGTTAACGCGTTAACGAGTTTTGCGAGTTTAAACCTATGATAGATATTCTTTTATATTACCTTCATTTATCGTGAAGCTTTGGCCTTGGCCAGAAACGATTTTATAAGCGACTTTCCGGACAACTTCTTCAACCGTCCTTTCAAGGCTCCGAATACCGGCGTCAAATCCCAAAGGTCTGGTTATTTTCAACCAGACAGAATCGTCAATTCGAAGATTGTCGGGACCAAGCCCGGTCTCCTTCATCAATTTTGGCAGTACGTAATTTTTCGCAATGGCGATTTTTTCGTCATCGGTATAGGAAGGCATCTGGATTACTTCAAGTCTGTCCATGACGGCTGTGGAAATATTGTTAGTGTTGTTGGCCGTTGCGATAAATAACACTTGGGAAAGATCAAAAGGGTAGTCCAGAAAATAGTCAGTAAAGTTGATGTTTTGATTGGCGTCGAGCAGTTCAATGAGGACACCCATGATGGCCGCCCTGGACTCGGGAGTGACGCGGTCGAGTTCGTCGAGGAGAATGACCGGATTTTTGACTCCGGCGCGCCTTATGGACCTGATTATCATTCCCGGTTCGGCTTCCCCGGATGTTTTGGACTGACCTCTTAGGTCTAAAGCCGACGATAAGCCTCCAAACGGAATTCTGACGAATTTTCGTCCCAAAGCTTCGGCGACCGATCTGGCCAATGTCGTTTTTCCGGTCCCGACGAGACCGACAAAAAATAAAGATGGAGCGTGAAATGTGTCGATTTTCAGCGTATAGCGTTGAATTATCAAAACGGAAAGATATTCGAGAATCCGTGCCTTAATCTTCTCCAATCCATAATGGTTTTTGTCGAGGACGGCTTTCGCTTTATGGACATCAAGAACGTCCCCAGTCTTTTTATTCCATGGAAGATTAGTGATCCAATCGATGTATTTACTGGTGATGTCCAGTTGCGATAAGTTGCCACCGTACTTTAGAGCCAGGCTGATTCTTTCGATTTGTTCGGCGGCTTTTTCATGAAGATTAGCAGGCAGGTCGGCAGTCTGCAAAGCATTTTGAAGTTTTTGAATTTCTGAGGCGCTTTTTGAGTCATCCATATAATTAGCAGAGTAAATTGTCTATTGACAAAAAATAAAAAATTTATTATAAATATTGCACGTTAATTTCATTTTATAAATTATTTTATTGAAAGTCTATGAGTAAAACGCAGACTATAAAACCTCTTTTCGACTATGTACTAGTTCGACCTCTTGAAGCCGAAACGAAGACCGCTTCAGGAATCGTTCTTCCGGACTCCGCCAAGGAAAAACCCCAAATGGGTGAAGTGATGGCGGTCGGCCCCGGCGGTTTGAACGATGAAGGAAAGATTAATCCCATGCTCGTCAAAGTCGGAGAAAAAGTTCTTTACAAAAAATGGGGAGGCAATGAGGTGAAAGTCGGTAGTGAAGAATGGCTCTTGATAGAACAAAAAGATGTCATGGCGGTAGTTCAGTAAAAACACGTTAACCCGTTAACGCGTTAACGAGCTAATGGGTTACACAAATTATAAATTAAAAATTTAAATACATGGCAAAACAAATTAAGTACGGTGCGGATGCAAGGAAAAAACTTCTCGATGGAGTTAATAAATTGGCTGATGCGGTAGCGACTACTCTGGGTCCAAAAGGAAGAAATGTCGCTTTGGATAAAAAGTGGGGAGCACCGAATGTCGTCCACGACGGAGTCTCGGTCGCCCGGGAAATAGAGCTTGAAGATCAATTTGAAAATATGGGTGCCCAGCTGGTCAAAGAAGCCGCTTCCAAGACGGCCGATATTGCCGGAGATGGAACCACCACGGCAACTGTCCTGGCTCAATCCATTGTCAACGAAGGGATAAAAATGATCACCGCCGGTGCCAATCCGATGGTGATGCGAAGAGGCCTTATGAAAGCAAGTGAGTACGTCGTCGATCAACTAAAAGAAATGAAGACGCAGATAACGATAAAGGACGCTGCCAACGTCGCGACGATATCGGCCGGCGATCCGGACCTCGGCAAGCTTATAGCTGATGCCTTGAAATTGGTCGGAGGAAAAGATGGTGTCGTCACCGTCGAAGAAGGGAAGAGTATGTTTACGACTTTCGAACATAAAGAAGGAATGCAGTTTGACCGCGGATTTGCGTCGGCTTACTTTGCCACCGATGCGGACAAAATGACCGCCGAGGTCGATGATCCTTATATCTTGATTACGGACAAAAAAATATCCGCGATCTCCGATCTTCTTCCTTTCTTGGAAAAGTTGGTCAAAGTATCGAAAAATTTGGTCATCATCGCCGACGAAGTTGACGGAGAAGCTTTGGCGACTTTAGTCGTCAATAAGCTTCGCGGAACTTTCAACGCCTTGGTTGTCAAGGCACCGGGGTTTGGTGACAGAAGAAAAGAAATGCTTGAGGACATTGCGATATTAACAGGTGGGACAGTCATATCGGAAGACCTTGGAAAGAAATTGGAAAGCGTTGAGGTCGAGGACTGCGGCCGGGCCGACAAAGTCAGATCCGACAAAGAAAACACTTCGATAATAGGAGGAAAGGGACAAAAATCAGCCATTCAGGGTCGGGTCGATCAGATAAGAAAAGAAATGTCGACGACGACTTCTGATTTTGACCGGGAAAAATTGCAGGAAAGACTGGCAAAACTTTCCGGGGGAGTTGCCGTCATCAATGTTGGGGCTGCGACCGAAGTCGAGATGAAAGATAAAAAAGAAAGAGTCATCGACGCTGTCGCTGCGACTAAGGCCGCCCTCGAAGAGGGTATTGTTCCCGGAGGCGCCGTCGCTCTCCTAGATATCAGTCAAAAAATGTCTGTGAGTGCGCTTGGAAAAAATCCCGTCAAGGACGAGGCCATCGGATTTGAAATCGTCAAAGCGGCCATAGAGTCCCCGTTCAAAAAATTGATGGAAAATGCGGGTCTTAATCCTGGCGAACTATTGGCTAAAGCCAGGACGGCCAGTTCAAAGGGATACGGTTTCGACGTTCTCAAGACGGAATCATCGGGCGAAGCGGAAACAATCGATATGATCAAAGCCGGAATAATTGATCCTCTTAAGGTTGTCCGAAGCGCCGTCGAAAATGCCGTTTCGGTTGCGACCATGATTCTGACAACTGAAGCTTTGGTGACCGACAAACCGGAGCCAAAGGCACCGGCTGCACCGATGGGTGGCGGTATGCCTGACATGGGTGGAATGGGATACTAAAGAAATTTTAAATTTAAAATTTAAAATTAAAAAACCCTGCCTTTTGGCGGGGTTTTTTGTTTATACTATCTTTAGGAAGGTGGTGATGGTTTTTTATGGCCGATCAAAAAATTGGCGTGATCACCCATTATTTCGGAAAGATCAGCGTTGCAGCTTTCAAGGCAGAATCTCCTTTTTCGGTGGGCGATACGGTAAAATTTGTCCGTCACGGTCAAGAATTATTCACCCAGACAGTGACCTCTATTCAAGAAGAACATAAAGTCCTGGAAAAAGCCGATGCCGGACAAGATATCGCCATCAAGGTCGACAAACCTGTTCACGAAGGCGTGGAAGTCTATAAAGCCTGATATTTTTGGTAGAATTTGTCTATGGTTTACAAAGACTTCATTTTGGGACTTCTGAAAAAATCCTCCTTAATTGCCAAGGAAAAATTTGGCCATGTCTCTTCAACGATAAAACAAGGCGACAACAATCAAGTATTGACAGAAGCGGATTTGGAAATAGGAAGGGTTTTGGTTGAACAAATAAAAAAAGACTACCCTGACCACAATATAATCGACGAAGAAAGCGGCGTCATCGACAACGGTTCGGAATTTACCTGGGTCATAGATCCTGTAGACGGCACTTCCAATTTTGCCGCCGGAATCCATATGTACGGTGTCATTATCGGATTACTAAAAGACGATCTGCCAATCGCCGGTGGAGTCGCACTGCCTGCTTTTGATGAAATCTACTTTGCTGAAAAAGGATATGGAGCTTACCGTAACGAAACTAAAATTTCGGTAAATAAAGGGGTGGATCTTATAAAAATGTTAGTGGCCTACGGCATTGACAGCCACCTTGAAGACACGAAGATTACCGAGAAAGAACTAAGGATCATAGGGCAGCTCGTGAATAAAATTCAGAATCTCAGATGTACCAACAGCGTCTATGATGCCATGATGGTCGCCGAAGGCAAGTTCGGAGCCTATCTGAATCGGTCGATGAGGATTTGGGATATTGTTGGACCGCAGGTAATTATCGAAGAAGCCGGTGGGGTCGTCACCGATTTTACCGGGAATAAAATAGATTACACGGATGCGATTTTAAAGTGGAAAGAGCATTTTACTTTCATATCGTCAGCGCCCAATGTCTTCAAGGAGATTGTAAAAATCACAAGTTGATCTTACCTCAGATCCAATTTAATTCTTTGAACAGCTTTATAGACGGTCTTGAAAGGGGATACTTTTTCAACTCATTCTTCTTGATCCATTTAAGCTCAACCACGTCGTCTCCGGCTTTGGGGGTGCCGGATATATATTTTGCGGTAAAAACTATAAATAAATAATGAGTCATTTCACCATTTTTGTCCGGCTCATAATCCTCGTCGAATGATAATCTTTCCAAATTTGATATTTTTAGCCCGCACTCTTCTTCAACTTCTCTTAATGCTCCCTCAATGATTGATTCCCGATCCATCCTGATTCCGCCGCCGATCATCACCCAAGTATTCGGATATGGACCGACATCTTTTCTTTTTTTTCCGAAAAGAAAAGCGCCATCTTTTTCTATAAGGATTCCGCTGACGATCCGTATGTTCATATTTATTTTTTGTAGGTCGAATGAGAGATGCTCATCGTTACTTGATCAGTTTTTTTGAAACCGTTTTTTTCGTAAAAAGGTAAGTTGCCGATTTCGCAGCTGACCGGTATGTATAAAGCTCCAAGGGACTCGAGTTTTTTGACGGCGCTATTTATCAATTGTTTGCCTATTCCTTTACCGCGCTGGGATTTGGAAACGACCAGTTTTTGTATGTATCCGCGGCGGCCATCAAAAGAGCCGAGGACGGTCCCCAGGATTTTCCCTTTTTCTTCGACTAGGAAACTCATTTTCGGGTTTTTCTTCATAAACATTTTGAAAGGTTTTAGGTCATCAAGTTCGTTTACAAAATAATTATCTTTCCAGAAACCAATCAATTTTCTGTAGTCTTTTAGCGTAATATGACGGAGAATCATGCCATCATTATATCAAAAACTAAAAATGGTCTATACTAGTCACTATGGAAAAAAAATCTCTTATTTTGATTATTTTTTCTTTGATCTTTGTTATTTCATGCTTGCTGATATCAATTGTCTTCCCAGAATTTACGTTTATCGCTTATTTTGCCGCCGTATTCGGACTTTTACCATATTATCGATCAATATCAGCAGCCCTCGTAAAAAAACAACTTGACCTATCCTTACCACCGATCGTCACCATATATTTACTTTTATTCCTAGGAAAGGTCAATGTTGCGCTGATTTTTATAATCATCATTCTCGTCGGTGACTTATTCAAGACCTATATTTTAGAAAGAATAAAAAAGTCGATCACTAAAATATCGGAAAAACTACCGAAGATGGCCGTCATTCGAAGACACGGGGAGACAAAAGAAATGTTGATTAGCGATATTCAAATTGGCGATACTTTACTCATCAAAAGCGGCGAAAGAGTTGCCGTCGATTCCTCATTGGAATTTGATGAAGCGCTGGTGGATGAATCGGTCGTCACTGGAGAATCAAAGCCGATCGTCAAAAAAAAGGGCGATAAACTCTTGGCCGGGTCGATAAACACCGGCGACTACTTTGAATCCGTAGCCCAGGTAAAGTCTATCGACTCAACTCTTTTCAGAATCCAGAAGTTGGTGACCGATGCTCAAGAAGGCAAAGCGCCTCTGGCGCGAGTCGTCAACAGATACGCTTGGATTACGACCGGCGTGGCTGTCACTGGTGTTGTGATGATTTTTATATTTACCAGTAACATTTTAATGGCTCTATCGTTTTGGATCGCCATCGTTCCGGTAATTTTTGCCATTATCGTTCCGGTGGCGACGACGATTGGGATCACGATTCTGGCCAGGAGAGGAATTCTTGTAAAAAGCAGCTCTTCGCTGGAAAATATCACCAGGGCAACGACTTTTTTGTTTGACAAGACCGGAACGATTACCTCAGGCAAACCCGAGGTCGAGGATATACTTGAACTTAGTAAAAATCGTCGGGAGATTCTGGCGGTGGCGGCCAGCATAGAGAATTTTTCCAACCACCCTTTGGCCGCTCCGATTACCAAAAAAGCCAAGGAAATGGGTGTCAGTCTACTAAAGTTAAAAGCCGTCAAGACCGATGTCGGTGCCGGCATGACGGCGGAGTCTGGTAATTCGAAAATTTTTTTGGGTAACTCGACTTTACTGATAAAACAAAATATAAAAGTCGACAATGAAATCATAAAAAAGATCTCTTCGAAAGAACGACAAGGAGCGACGCCGGTATATGTGGGGGAAAACAACCGTTTGATCGGGGTGATATTTCTTTTAGACAGATTGAGACCTGAATCTGTAAAATTATTTTCCACTTTGTCGGAAAAACATTTGGAAACAATTGTCGTCACCGGCGACAAAAAAGAAGTCGCCCAAGCAATTGTTTCTAAACTGCCTCAAGCGAGTTTTGTCGCCGACGTCTCACCTTCGGGAAAAGTATCGGAAGTCGAAAAAAGACTTGAAAAAGGAAAAAATATCGTCATGGTCGGCGACGGCATAAACGATGCGCCGGCTTTGGCCAAAGCTCAAGTCGGAATAGCGATGGGAGGTGGCGGGGGCGTGGAGTTGACGCTGAATGCAGCCGACATCGTTCTTTTAAATAATGACATTGCCTCGATCCCCTCAATAATCGACGTTTCCAAGAAGACTTTCAGAATCATCAAAGAGGATATATCTATTGCCACTTTCATTCATTTGATCGCCGTAGTCCTAGTCCTGTCCGGGAAAATAAACCTGATAGAAACGACCGTCATCCATGAGATATCATCCGCTTTTGTACTTCTAAACACTTTGAGACTCTTCAAGATCGACTAGCGGTTTTTTTATATGACGACTTTAGGATACATGTAAGTACTGACCAAAGCGATAAGCGATGTCGCTATCACGAGAATAACTATGTCATGGGGAAGCATGGAGTAATTGCCGGTGACGATGAGAGCCCGTAAACCGTCGACCATGTAAGATAGAGGATTAACTTTAGCGACGATTTGAAGCCAAGTTGGCATGATCGCGATCGGATAAATGGCATTTGAAGCGAAAAAAAGCGGCAAGGTAATCACTTGGCCTATCCCCATAAAACGTTCCCTAGTCTTGACGAGCGAGGCGATAATCATCGACAAGCCGGTAAAAAATCCGGCCCCGAGCATGATGATAAGAAAAACTCCCGTCACCGAGACAACGGAGATATTGAGTTTTATCTGCAAAATAATGGCAAAAATATAGATTATCACCGCCTGAGACAGACCACGGATACCGGCCGATATCATTTTGCCTAAAACCAACGCCAATCTAGGTGTCGGCGTCACCAACAGTTTTTGTAAAAGACCCATGTCGCGTTCCCATATGATGGCGATTCCGTAAAAAATTGCGATGAAGGTAACCGATTGGGTGAGGATTCCCGGAGTGATAAACTGCAGATAACTGACATTACCGGTCGGGATGGCCCTGACTTTGCTCAAAGCTTCGCCAAAGACTCCGAGCCATAAAATTGGTTGGACGGCCCGGGTGACCAATTCGGTCGGGTCATGAAGAAGTTTTCTCACTTCCATTTCGGCCATAACATAGGATTTATAGATAATCTGTCTGATGTATTCCATATCAGTCACCCCAGTTTTCGTTCAACTTCCCGAGTTCTCCTTATGTCGCGGAAGTTGCCGGTCTCCTGGAGGCTTGAGCCGGTAAAATAAATAAAAGCGTCTTCGAGTGTCGCTTTGGCCTTTTTTGTTTTGGCCTTTAGTTCTTCAACGGTTCCGATGGCTGAAATCTTACCGAGGTGCATTATGGCGACCCGGTCGCTTACCTCTTCGGCCTCGTCCATGTAGTGAGTTGAGAAAAAAATCGTCGTTCCATATATTTTTCTGATTTCCAATAAATGTTTCCAAATATTTTTTCTGGCGATTGGATCAAGACCGCTCGTCGGTTCGTCCAAAAAAAGGACAGCCGGCCGGTGAAGGATAGCTTGAGCGATTTCCAGTTTTCTGATCATTCCACCAGAAAAAGTCCGGACCAGGAGATTTTTTTGTTTCGAAAGATCTATAAATGACAAAACTTCATCGATGCGATTTTCACGATCGGATCCGGGAATGTCGTATAACTTGGCCATGAGCATCAGATTCTCGTACGCCGTCAAAGTACCGTCGACCGAAATCATTTGCGGGACGTAACCGATAATTTTTCGGACACCCGACGGATTATCGATGACACTCAGGTTGTCTATTGTCCCGTCACCCGAGGTCGGTTGGAGCAACGTGATCAATATCTTAATTGTCGTTGATTTTCCGGCGCCGTTCGGACCCAAGAAGGCGAAGACTTCGCTTTTTTTGACATCGAAGTTGATATTTTGGACAGCGACGATATCAGAAAATTTTTTTAGAAGATTTTTTACGACTATAACGTCTTCGGACATATTAAAAATATCATTTTACACCTATTTTCAAAAATAAGAACAAGTACTTCGCACCTTTTTACCGTCTTTTTTATAAAACATTCCAAAGTCACCAAAATATTTTCCACGATTGACTTAATGATGACAAAAAACAATTTTTAGTCTTAAAATATATGAATGATCAAACTTATAATATTTGATTGGGATGATGTAATTGTCATTGGTTCAAAAAACGGATATTACGACTGCTACAGAGAAACGCTCAAAAGCCTTGGAGTGGCAATGTCCGAAAAGGAAATGGATATCAGGATAAAGAGGCGTTGGGGCCAACCTTTTAAGGAAGAGCTTCGGGAATTACTTCTGGAAAAGCCGGAGCTGTTGGAAAAAGCGAATGACATTTTCTATAACGAAAAGTTCCTCCGAAATACGTTTACGAACGCTTTGCGGGAAGTCAAAGGAGTAAATCAGCTATTGGAGAAGCTAAGTAAAAAATACCTGCTGGCGGTGGCGACCGGAAGCCAAAGGAACATGCTCGTCGATAATATCATGCCGAGATTCAAGATCCCGAATGTTTTTTGTCAGATCGTGACGGCTCACGACGATATCCCGGCGGAAAAAACCAAGCCCGATCCTCTGATGATAAATCTTATTTTGGAAAAACAGCGGATAAAAAAAGAAGAAGCTATTTTTGTCGGCGATGCGAAAAATGACGTCTTGATGGCAAAAAATGCCGGAGTCGAACCTGTCGTCGTCTTGACAGGTCACCTGACCGAATCGGAAGCGATATCTCTTGGGGTCAAATTTATAATCGAAGACGTGACGAAGATGGAAGACGTAATTGAGAATCACGATTCTTCATAGTCGAACTGCGAGTTTGTTGAAATAGTATACTTAGGCTGTTATAATGACTCAAACATGGCCAGCCAAAGTTTAGCTGAAAATCAAATTGGTGCGTTGAGGGGCCTTGTTGAACGAAACTCGCATAAGTTAATAGTAGATTTCGCAAAAACACTTCTTGCCTTATCAGGAAAATCAGATGAATTCATTAGAAAATATGTTAATATCGGCCGACTATACAATATCCCGGCGACACTTTCCATATTAAGTTATTTTATGGCAGATTCTTTTGCCGGAAACGACAAGTTGATGACAGCTTTTAATCAAAATCCGGAAAAAATTTTTGGGGAAAATTATCAAATGATGGCGGAGTTTTTCAGGATAATGGATGAATATAATAAAGATGACTGGTTTGCCGTACAAAGCAAATTTGGTGATAAAAAAATTCCACAGTTGCTTGAAGGAAAGGAAAGTCAACTATTAGATAAAACTTTCAAGAAAAAGATTTCAGACAATCTAAGAAAAATAGGGTTAAAATCCTTACCTGAAATATCAATAATGTCATCAAAAGTGTATGATTCTGTCGTCAATACAGGAGTGACTACTCCCGATTATTTCCCACAAATGCCGGAGATGCCGCAAATCAATAGATATGTACAAAGCGGTATAGGCAAATCCGTAGAAGAAATTGTCACCGGGAAAATGACCGGCAATACTTTCTTAAGTAAGTTTGTGATTCCTGGGGTAGACTCTCCGTTAACGCCTGATTTTTTGCGCGCCAGGATAACACAGCGAGCCACTCGCTAATCCCTGAATTGGCTGTTATACAAATCGGCATAAAAACCTTTTTTGGCTAAAAGTTCCTTGTGGGTACCTTTTTCGATTATCGTTCCGTGATTCATGACGAGGATGAGGTCGGCATCGCGGATGGTCGAAAGCCTGTGGGCGATGACAAAGTTGGTTCGACCTTTCATCAGACGGCTCATCGCGTCCTGGATAAGAAGTTCCGTCCTGGTGTCGACGCTACTGGTCGCTTCGTCTAGTATCAAAATTTCTGGATCCGCCAGAAATGCACGGGCAATTGTCAAAAGTTGCTTTTGTCCTTGGGAAATATTTGTCGCGTCTTCGTTTAGCACCGTTCCGTATCCTTCGGGTAAAGTTCTGATAAAATGGTCGGCGTAGGCCGCTTTTGAGGCGGCGACGATTTGCTCTTCGGTCGCATCTTCTCGTCCATAGGCGATATTATCCCTTAAGGTTCCGTGAAATAACCAGGTATCTTGGAGGACCATCCCGAACATTCTCCGAAGAGCTCCCCGTTTGAGCTTGGTTATGTCGACGTCATCGACGAGTATTCTTCCGCCTTGGACTTCGTAAAATCTCATCAACAAGTTGACTAAGGTAGTTTTACCGGCTCCGGTCGGACCGACGACGGCAATCATTTGACCCGGCTTGACGCTGAAGTTCATGTCTTTCATAAGTATTTTGTCTTTACTGTAACCGAATTGGACGTGATCGAATTTTACAGCACCTTTTTCTTTGTTTATCACAAATGGTTTTTTTGCTTCCGGAATTTCCTCTTCTTCATCCAAAAGCTCGAAGACTCGTTCGGCCGATGCTATAGCCGATTGGATGATGTTGGCGATATTGGCGAGTTGCGTGATTGGAAATGTAAACTGAGAGGAATATTGGATAAAGGCCTGGACGTCACCAAGGGAAATGGTATTTTGGGTCACCAACAGTCCTCCCACGACAGCGACCAGGGCATATCCGAGATTACCGACAAATCTCATCAAAGGCATGATGACGCCGGAAACAAACTGGGCTTTCCATCCGGCGTCGTAAAGACTTTCATTCAAAACTTCAAATTGACTCGTGGCCTTTTTTTCATGACCGAAGGCTTTGACTATTTTATGACCGCTGTACATTTCTTCAACATGACCGTTCAAGTCACCCAAAGATTTTTGCTGGCGACGAAAGTAGTCTTGTGATCGTCCGGCGATTATTGTCACTACGAAGATGCTTAGTGGCAAAGTCGCCAGTACGATAACCGTCAATATAAGACTGATCGAGAGCATCATTATCAGGACTCCGACGATACTGACAACCGAGGTGATAAGCTGCGACACACTTTGTTGAAGGGTTGAGCTGATGTTGTCCATGTCATTTACAGCCCGGCTGAGAATTTCTCCATGAGTCCGGCCGTCGAAGTATTTTAATGGCAAGCGCGACAATTTTTCGTCGACCTGACGCCTCATCTTGTATATGGTCCGTTGAGCCAACCCGACCATTAAATATTGTTGAATAAAAGTAAAAATGGCGCTGACAACATAGAGGATCAAAAGAATCATAGCGATATGTCCGATATATCCGAATTCAATTCCCGGGACGGGGGCGGTGTGAAGCGCCAGCGTCGGATTCGCAATCAACGCTTGTTTAATTTGATAATTTTTTATCTGGACGATGAAACTGGCGATCAGGTCGTCAAATAATTTTGTAGTCGCCAGTCCCAAAATCTTTGGCCCAACGATATTGAACACGGTCCCGAGGACGGCGGCCCCGACGATTGTATAAAGCAATATTTTTTCCGGAAAAAAGTAGCTTAGAAGTCTTTTCAAGGTACCGCCAAAATCTTTGGCTTTTTCGACCGGCTGACCCATTGCCCCAAAGCCGCCTCGATTCATCGGGCCCCCGGGTAGTTGTTCCTTTTTTGTTTTATTTTTTTCGTTCATACTGACTCCTTGGCAATTTCCGACGGCGACAACTGCGACGAAACTATGTCTGCATATACTTTGCAGGACTTCATAAGATTTTTGTGTACGCCGATTCCGACGATTCGTCCTTCATCGAGAACAATTATCTGGTCGGCATCGATTACCGTGCTGACTCTTTGAGCGACGATTAAGACGGTTGCATTTTTAGTCTCGGATTTCAAAGCCATCCGTAGCTTGGCGTCGGTCTTAAAATCCAAGGCGGAAAAGGTATCGTCGAAAACGTATATTTCCGGTTTTCTAATCAGCGCTCGGGCGATTGATAGCCGCTGCTTCTGACCTCCTGAGACGTTGGTACCGCCTTGGGCGATCACTGAATCCATTTTTTCGGGCATTTTTTCGATAAATTCCGATGCCTGGGCAATCTCCACGGCGCGTTTCATTTCTTTATCGGTTGCGTTTTCCTTGCCAAAACGGAGATTGTCTTTGATCGAACCGGCAAAAAGAATCGCTTTTTGAGGAACTAATCCAATTTTTTCCCGTAAGGCCGCCTGAGTCATTTTTCTGACATCGATTTTGTCAACCAACACGGCTCCGCTTTCAACGTCGTAAAAACGGGGAATAAGGTTTACGAGTGTTGATTTGCCCGATCCGGTCCCACCGATTATTGCGGTCACTTTACCCGGCGCAGCAACAAAAGAAATATTCTCCAGTGCCGGTTTTTCGGCACCGTGATAACTGAATGTGACGTTCCTGAATTCAACATGGCCCTTGATTTTTCCCCCCTTTTCGGGCTTTTTCGGATCGGATATGTCAGGGTCGATATCCATCACTTCTTGGATTCTTTTGGCCGACGCTTCGGCGCGGGGAATAGTGATGAATACGATAGCGACAAAAAGTACCGATAAAAGAATTTGAATAGCGTATTGTAAAAAAGCAAACATTGCCCCGATATCCAGAGTCCCAGCAGCGACCCGAAGGCTGCCGAACCAAATGATGGCGAGACTGGAAATATTCATCAAGAACATCATGACCGGCATCATGACCGATATCAATTGATTGACCGTTATAGCCAGATTCGTGACCTCGATATTGGCGTCGTCAAAACGTTTTTCTTCGTGTTTTATCCTGTCAAAAGCACGGATGACCCGGACTCCTTGAAGATTCTCGTCAAGAATGAGATTCAGTTTATCGAGCTTGACCTGCATCTTTGTAAATAGGGGAACGGCTTTTATTAAAAGAAATACGATCGTTCCCACCAAAAAAGGTAGAATTGCGATCAGGACCCAAGACAGCTCGACGTCCTGGTTTAGGGCCAAAATTACGCCGACTACCAGAGTGATCGGAGCGGTCACGAAAAGATTCAGGATCATTACCATCACCTGTTGAATCTGCGTCGTGTCATTGGTCGTCCTTGTGATTAAGGAAGCGGTTGAAACCTGATCAAATTCGTTGAGGGAAAAAAGTTGGACTTTGTCGAAAAGAGCAGCGCGGATGAGTTTGGTCATCCCGACCGCCACCTGGGAGGCGTAGTAAATTCCGAGAATGGCACAGACAACACCTCCGAATGTCACCAGAACCATCCATATACCCGTGCGCCAAATGTAGGCGGTATCGAATTTGGCGATTCCGTTTGTGACAATATTGGACATAAGGGTTGGGAGATATAGATTGGCGACCGATTGGCCGATAGCCAGCAAAATGACCGCTATCAACGGCCACTTATAGGGTTTGAGATATCGAAGTAGTTTTATCATTTTTTATAAAAGTCAATTGACATTATAATATAAATATATTATACTGTAAAATAGTTAGATTATCTAAGTATTTATGAAAAATGACAATACCGACAGTTTGATCGAAATGATGTTCAGGACTTTTCGCCTGCTTAAGGGGGAGATGTCGTTTACGAAAAAATTGACCCATTTGAGCATTCTCCAGATTCAAGCGTTGGTGTTTGTCAAATTTCAGAAACGGGTATCGATGAGCGATATCGCCGACAATTTTCATATCGAATTGCCATCGGCGACAAGTCTTTTAAAAAAGCTATCCGAACAAAAGCTTGTCGAAAGGGAAGAAGACAGGAAGGACCGGCGGATTGTCCTTGTCAAATTGACTGAAAAAGGTCGCGCATTACTCGAGGAAGCATTAAAAGAAAGAAGAAAAAAGTTGGAAAAGGTGTTATCCTATTTATCTGAAAAGGAAAGACGAGAGTTGATGTCGATTTTAAAAACATTACAAAACAAACTGGAAAAAAAATAATGAAAAAAAATATTATACTCATTTTTTCGGCCTTGATTCTCGTCGGCGGGTTTTTTCTCTATTTACGTCAACATCTTTCCGTTTTGAATGGGTCTGATGTCAGGCCGACAACCGAGGCTTCGGTAAAATTTATCAGCTCAACCATCACGGCCGACGGTTCGGTGACCGCCCAGGATCAGGCCACTCTTCATTTCCAGACCAGCGGGAAACTGGTATATCTTCCTTTAAAGGAAGGGGATAAAGTCTACCAGGGCGAGACTATCGCCTCTTTAGACACCTACACATTACAAAAAGAACTTACCTATTATTTAAACATATACAGATCAACCAGAGACACATTCGATCAACAGATCGCCAATTCGCAAAACAATTATCTTCAGGCTGCCCAGACTTATCCTTACAATACTTTCAACGCGGCCGGTATTTCGGGAACCACGGAACAAAATGCGATAAACGATATCGTCAAAAGAATCATCGACGAAAATCAGGCCAATCTGGATAATTCGGTCATCAATGTCGAATTGGCCAACTACGCTTTACAATTGGCCAGGTTGACGTCACCTCTCAATGGCATCGTCACCCACGAAGACGTCACCGTGCCAAATCAAAACGTGACGACGACGACGTCTTTTACGGTCGCCGATCCGTCGACGATGGTCTTTCGCGCCGACGTCCCCGCCGAATATATATACTACGTATCGGTTGGAGGCAAGGTGCTATTGTCTGTCGACGGTCTGCCGAAAAAAGTCGAAGGCGTAATCACTCAGATCTATCCGTCTAAAGTCACTTTGGCGTCCGGTGAACAAGTTTACCAAGTCGATGTCGTTTCGGACGATTTGAAAAAGCTGGCCAAGCTGGACATGTCGGGGACGGCAATTATCAATACCAATTCCCAAAATGTCGCTTTAGTTCCGGCTTGGACTGTTCTTGGCGGAAAATATATCTGGATTGACGACAACGGTAAGCCGTCTTTGAAAAAGGTAACCGTTGGAAAAATTCACGGACAGGATATCGAAATCAAAAATGGGCTTTCTCAGAATGACAAAATAATCATCGATCCGAAGGTTATCTCGGCGTTGAAATATCAGATGTTATGAAAAACAAATTTTCCTTGTTCAAAAACAAAAACTTTATGAGATTTTTCGGAGGAGTCGTCTTGTTGGTCCTTTTTATCGGCGGATATTTATTTTTTCAAATGACAACCGGCCGAGTATACATCGACAATTCTCTTATTCAAACGCCCGTGATTACCATATCTCCTTTAAGTTCAGGCAAAGTCCAGGAGATAGACGTCAAGGAAGGCCAAACAGTTCAAACCGGAGACACCCTGGCCGTCGTCGGATCGGAGACATTAAGAGCTCAAACAAGCGGACTCATCATCTCAGCACCTGACCTGACCGGTTCCGTCGTCAACCAAGCGACCCAGCTTATTCAAATGATTAGGCCGGTCAACATGAGAGTGGCCGGAACGATCGATGAAAATAAAGGATTAGATGAAATAAAAGTCGGTCAAGTGGTTTCGTTCACGGTCGACGCCTTGCCCGGGAAGACATTTTGGGGTTATGTTGACGAAATTTCACCAAGCGCCAACACCGCGGTATTTTCCTTCTCGACCTCGACCGAACGGGCGACACAACAATTTACCGTCTATGCCAAATTCGATTCGACCGCCTATCCAAGCATCAAAAATGGAATGTCGGCACGCATGACGGTCTATACTCACACGAGATAAAATCAAATTCCGTTGAAAAGATCATCTTCCGGCAGTCGCAGGCCTTTCAAGCGGTGGTATTTCAGAATATAGTTGTCGACTTTGGGCATCGTATTAAACATTGCGATCAAACGCTTGACGTCTTTTATCTGGGTTTTGTGGGAGAGCATCGCTTTTAATTTTTTGTCCCAATAGTCGGCGACGTCGATTTTTGTCGTAATTTGTCCTTCTGGGTAGCCATCGGGAAAGTAGACAAAATAATTCTGATCGCGGGAGTTTCTAACTTTTTCGGAAAGGCAAATGTAATATAATTTTTTGGGGATTTCGGTTTGAAAATAAGCATAGGTAGTTATAAAAGATATGGCGATATGGTCAAGATGTCCCGAGACGCCGTGGGGCTCGAAGGTGACGATGACGTCGGGTCTGAAGGATTTGATTTTGGTGATGATTTTTTTGGCGATATCAAAATAGATATTTTGCCGGAGTTCACCGTCGACAAATCCCAGAAGATCTATTTGATTAACGCCAAGGATTTTGTCGGCAGCTCTTAACTCCTTTTCTCGGATTTTCCCGAGTTCTTTACCGGTTTTGTCATTAACGTGATTCTCTCCAGCTTCGCCGCGGGTCGCCATGACGACGTCAACAACGACCCCTTTTGATGCGTATTTCGCCAATGTGGCGCCCGGGCCAAAAGTTTCATCGTCCGGATGAGCAAACACAGCCAAGAGTTTTTTCATAATTTTATATTGAATTGATAAAGTCCGCCGTCGACCGCTCCCAAATCATATTTATATCTTTCCTGTCCTTGGAGAAAATCAAATTTTTTTATCCCCAAATTCATCGCCCATTTCAACAGGAAAACTTTGGAAAGCAAACCCACGGAAAGCCGGCCATAATCAAAATCGACGCCGGAATTATATAATAGCAATTCGTCTTTGAATTTGAAAGCGAGAGCAGCCGCCGCCACATTTCCTTCAATTTCCATAAACCAGAGAACGAGTTTTTCTTTATCGACTGCATTCATAAAATCGGAAAAGAAATTTTCCATTCGGGGAGTCAAAAAAATCTCTTTTTCGGTCGAGGATTTTCGCATGAGATCAAAGAATTTTTTACGATTGGTCGCGTCGATATCCGCCCGATAGACAGAATTTTTTACGGAATCCAGTTTTTTCATTTTTCGTCGAAGTTCGTGACGGTCTTTTCTATCGAGGTGTTGGAGATAATCTTCCCAAGTGGTTGGTAAGGTCAAATATGGTGAAGTCGCCGTTTGGACCGGGTGACCGTCAAGACCGGATAGAAAAACAAAACTTGGCGAGTTTTCCTTAATGAAATTTGGAGAAAAAAATTGTCCGGGATATTTTTTGGACAGATAATCGATAAGAGCCATCCAGACGTCTTTCTCTTTACCGACCAGGCAGACTATATCGCCGAAGTCAGTGACTTGTTCGTGACCCAAAACGGGCGTTGTCCCCAAAAGCGATATCCTTTTTTCACCGAAGGAAATCGGTGCCAACCCGATCAATTCTTCATTTTCGAAGACGGCGACGGTCTCATGCTCAACGGGGAAATTTTTTATCCAGGTTGTAAGCCATTCCCGTCGTTGGAAAAAGGTCGCCGTGTCACTAGAATTAACGAGGTTCTCCCAGCCTGTTGAGTCTTCGAAATTAACGGTTTTACAGGTGAACATAGTATACTATTCTACCATCATATGAAAATAGCGATGATCTCTTTTCATACCTGTCCGTTGGCATCGGAAGAGGGTAAAGAGTCGGGAGGGATGAACGTCTATGTTTTCGAGTTGGCCAAGGAGCTGGTGCGTCAGGGGCATACGGTTGACATGTATACGCGAAGCCAGGGAGAATCCAACCAAAAAATAGTCGTCATCGAACCCCGACTGCGCTTGCTTCATTTAAAAGCCGGGGCGACGACACCTCTTCCGAAAAAAACGCTGCCGAGATATCTGGACGAATTTACCAATAATTTTTTGTCTTTAGGCGAAAAAGAAAACCTTTCATACGACGTTTTTCATTGTCATTATTACCTCTCGGGCTTGATTGGACTAAAAATACGAACGAAAACGAAATCAAAAACGCCAATAGTCATGTCGTTTCATACTTTAGCCTTAATGAAGAATCTGGTCGCATCGGATGAAACCGAAAGAGAAGAGCTGTTGAGAATCGAGGCGGAAGAGGAGCTGACCGACAAGGCCGATATGATAATTGCTCCGAGCGAAAACGAAAAAGACTACTTGGAATACCTCTATGATACCCCAAAAGGAAAAATTTTCGTTTCATCGCCAGGAGTCGATACCGATCTTTTTAGGCCGATTGATAAAAAAAGATCACGGCAAAAAATCAAAGCAACCGACGATTCTAAAATGTTGCTTTTTGTCGGGCGGATTGAGCCTCTGAAAGGAATCGATATGTTGATGTACGGACTAAAAGTCCTCAAGACGAAAAATCCGACATGTAAAGTCTGCCTATGGATAGTCGGCGGTGACGTGTCGCAAAAATCAAGTTTGTGGTCGAAAGAAATGATCCATCTGAAAAATCTTATGCACCTTTTAAAAATCCCAATGTCGGTGAAATTTGTCGGTCAACAACCCCAATCGACTCTTCCTTATTTTTATAATGCGGCTGACTTGGTCATTATGCCTTCCCATTACGAATCGTTTGGTATGGTCATGCTCGAAGCGATGGCGTGCGGGACACCGGTCATCACGACCAATGTCGCCGGCAATTCGGCGCTTTTGGATGACAACCATAAATTGCTTATTACAACCGCCAATAATCCTTTGTTGCTGGCTTCTCAAATAGAATCTCTTTTGATAAACGACAACCTGAGAAAAGAGATCAGTAAAGATTTTTATAAAAAATCTCGCAATTATCGCTGGCAATATGTCGCCCAAAAAATAATATCAATCTATGAAGACGTTTCAAAACGCAACGAATAAAAAAATTTATCTCGTCAGACACGGATTGTCTACCCGAAGCAAATTTGGTTATGGGAAAAAAAAGCTAACGGCCCGACTTTTGCCGGAAGGGAAAAAAGAGATTGAAATCATTGCTAAATATCTGTCAGAAGTATCAGACTCTTATAATGTCTCGTCACCGATTCGCCGCTGCCGGGAAAGTGCCGAGATTATCTCAGCGGCCACCGGAAAAACGTTCGTTTTCGATAAAAGACTGTCGGAAATTCACAAAGAATCTTTTAACGAATTTAAAAATAGAGTTCAACAATTTATCGGTTCTTTGGCGTCAATCAAAGAAAGCAGTATCATCGTCTGCACCCATGCGGCAGTGATCGCATCCATAAAACATTTATTGACCGAAGGAACTTTTACCTTGTCAGATAAGAATGATTATACAAAAGAGGGGGAATTAGCCATCGTCTCAAATGGGGAATGGAAAATCGTAAATATAAAGGGCCTCAATTCTTAGAAGGAGAAAATAGTTTGCGAATGTAGTTATATATCATATATATCAGTCCCTTTCTTGGAATAAATTTAGACTCGACCCGCCTGATTTCTTCATCCGTTTCAACATCAAGGGATATCGATTTCTTCATTGCAAGTATTTGTGACGGGTAGACGCTGTTGTGTCCGTTGATTAAGAAACTAATAGTTGCGACTATGGCAGCCGGTAAAAGGAGCGTCGGTCCGAAAATTTCTGCCGACATGATGATGGCGGTGATTGGGGCATTAGTCGACGCCGCAACTATTCCGATCATTCCGAGTGCGGCGAAAACTTGATTGTTTAAATGAAAGATATTAGCAAACATGCTTCCGGCTGTAATTCCGATAAAGAATAATGGCGTGATGATGCCTCCGCTGCCTCCAAAAGAAAGAGTTACGGCGGTAAAAACCATTTTTGCCAGGAATGAGTACCAAACAATCTGGCTTCCGTTTAAGGTGGACACGACGGGATCCGATCCAAGACCCAGGAATTGTTTTGAAAAAATAAATGTCAGTCCGATCATAAGAATCCCTCCGATTATTCCTTTGAATGGTTTCCAGATATTCAATCCGTGAGAGAATTTTTCCATTTTTTTCAGGAGAGTGATAAAGGCAATCGATACCAATCCAAAAAACAACCCGGCCGCAAAGTAATAAGGAAACTTTGTCGGAACGACGGGGTAATCCATAGCGACCCGAAGAGGCTTGATTCCCCAAAACAAAGAAACTTCGTAACTCGTAATGCCGGCGATAAGTGACGGTAAGAGAACGTCATATAATATTCGACCGATAAAAAGTATTTCGATTCCAAAAATGGCACCAGAAATAGGTAATCCGAAAACAGCCGCAAAACCGGCGCTAATTCCACATATGACAAGCTTTTTCCTGTCATGATTGTCCATTCTAAAAAAATTAGCCATAATCGAAGCAATACCGGCGCCAATTTGTGCCGAGGGTCCTTCCTTACCGACTGAACCACCAGATGCCAAGGTGATGACTGTTGCCAAAAGTTTTACTGGTACGACCGCCGGTTCGATATTGCCCGATTTTTTGTGGATTGCCTCAATGACTTTTTCGGTACCATGTCCCTCTGCGTCTGGGGCAAGATATTTTATGAGGACAACGCTAATAAAAAATGCCAAAGGCATCAGTAAGTAGTACCATTGAAATTTTGCGGTAAATCCCGTCGAAATTTCCAGTATTTTTATAAAAAAAGAAGTGGCCGTACCGATCACAAGTCCGGCCATTATAGAAAGAATCGTCCACTTAAGGACGCTGAAAAACATCACTAATTGTTCCGGAATAGGTTTTGACATTTAAAAAAAATTCCTCGGTCAAAAGTAGTCGATCGGGGAAGATGTATTTTATCATATTTTGATGAAAATAGGAACGTCCCCATACTCATTCAAATGCATGTACGCTTCAGGTATATGAAAAATATATCATGTATACTAATGTCCTTATGGATGTGTTTATTGAATTTTCCGCACAGTATCTTTATATATTCGTAGTATTGATAGGACTGATTATTTTTTTAAGATCCTCTAAGGAGGTGAAGAAAAGGTATTTTATCCTTTCTTTTTTGACTCTTCCCCTGTCTTTCATTACCGGAGTGATTGGAAATTTATTGATAAAAGATCCGCGTCCGTTCATCGTCGAACACATTCAGCCGTTGATCCACGCTTCGACGGACAATGGTTTTCCATCCGACCATACGCTTCTGACGATGACTGTCGCCTCGATCATTTTTGCCTACCATAAAAAATCGGGAATATTTCTGGGATTGATGGCTTTTTGGATCGGCATATCCAGAGTGTTGGTCTTTGTCCATCACCCCCTGGACATATTCGGAAGCATCGTCATTTCCGTCTTTGCGACACTAGTCTCCTGGTTGCTTTTGAAAAAAATGGAATTCATATAAACTATATGGACGTCAAAAGTCTGATAGACAATATCCTTGGGACGAAAATACTGAGGAAAGTTCCGGAGATAACCGCCATTTTCTGGATAATAAAACTTTTGTCTACGGCTCTTGGTGAATCCACTTCCGATTATCTGGTTCACACCATAAATCCTGTCGTTGCCGTAATACTGGGAGCTTTTGGTTTTACGATCGCCATCATTCTCCAGTTGAGAGTAAAAAAATATGTTGCCTGGACTTATTGGTTGGCCGTCACTATGGTTGCCATATTCGGGACGATGGCCGCTGATGTCGTCCATATCGTCTTGGGCGTGCCTTATTTGATTTCGACGATTTCGTTTATCGTAATCCTCACTATTATATTCATGGTCTGGCAAAGGGTCGAGAGAAGTTTGTCTATCCACAGTATCATTACGCCACGTCGCGAACTTTTCTATTGGGCAGCGGTTTGCACGACCTTTGCTCTCGGGACCGCTTTGGGCGATACGACAGCCATCACTTTTAATTTGGGTTATTTGGATTCGGGTATATTATTTACGATTCTATTCTTCTTGCCATTATTTTTTTACGGTACAACCCATAAAAGCGAAGTCCTGACCTTTTGGATTTCCTACATAATGACTAGACCTCTCGGAGCTTCTTATGCCGACTGGCTTGGAAGGACGCCTGACCTTGGAGGAATAGGGTTTGGAACGGGAAGGACAAGTATCATACTGGCCGCTTCGATAATCGTATTGGTAGTATATATCTCTGTAAAAGGCCGGCGGAAGCTTATATAGCATTTTTTGTTATAATGACCATATGAAATTTGTCGATACGAAAATCACATTTTCCGAACTTGAAAAAATGTCTTCGAGGATGTTTGGCGGACTGGTAAAAGCCGTTGTCGATGTTAAGAAAGAGTTGATGGTTGTCGATGCGGCGATGCACGCCGATGAAGAAAAATATCTACTTGACGAGGGATCCAGCCAGGATGATCTTTGGGGCATAAATATATATCCCGATGCAACTGCCGAAGACTTCATTGAATTCGATTCGATAATCAATATTAGACCAAGACTGGGCAATTTTTCCCGTGATATCAGCGATAAATCAGTCAAAGCAAGGATCATCACCATCGTTAATAAACTGATTGAAAAATGAACTACTTTCATAAGGAAATGGTTGAACGTTGGAAAGACTATTCGATCTTCGAACAGATGGCCAATATCGGAGCCGAAGTAGGCAGGGCCGTAAAATGGAAAAAAAAAGGCAGCACAGAGAGGAGCATGAATGCTTTTTATCGCGCCCTGGAACTGATCGATCTCACCGTCGATGATAAAAAAAACAAGGATTGTTTGAAGGAAATTCTGAGGGTCAGAGAGGTTCTGGGCGATTATTTGATCGGGGAGAATATCTATCATTCAACCGAAGAGCAATGGGACAAATATTTCTATCAATTCAATTTCGTAATAAGGAAGGACAACTCCGGTCCGAAGTCTGTCTCAAATTCTAAAAAATAATTTTTTTAGGAACGATTCGGATTAAATCAAAATTGTTCCTCGTGAGAGGGACGGGTAAAATCTGAGTTATAAGGATCCGTACCCTGTCCCTCACCCTCTTTTACCAATCCGACAAGAGCAAGTACCATACCGTAGATTCCCAAAGCTGTAGAAACTCCGATAGTAGTTTCTGTCGGACGACTAATCGCAATTTCAGCGATTTGTTTTAACGAGTTAATGCTTTGATTAGACATTAGCGCCGAGCCTAAGCCGCCAAGTAAAGCCGCTGTGATCGTTGTGAGTCCGACAATAATTTTCTTAACTGTTTGTTCTCTTCTTTCTGGAGGCATGTCAATAAGATTATATCAAAATTAAAAACGCACGCGGCTCTTACTTAGGTATTTATAACTATCGGAGATATCGCTTGAACTTCCTTAAATTAGAGTGTAAGATATATGAATATGAATTCATATAAATGTTGTTCTAAGAAAAGCACCGAATCGAAGCGAGTCGTTTCGTTATCCTCACTCCTCAAGATCGTATCGGAAGAAAGCCGGCTGAAACTTCTTTGCATTTTGAATTCAAACAGGCATTGCGTATGCGAATTGATGGAGCATGTGGACATGTCGCAAAGCTTGATCTCACACCATTTGAAAGACTTGAAAGACGCCGGGGTAGTGGAAAATAAGAAAGAAGGTTTGAAAGTCTATTATTCCCTGACAAAAAGAGGCAGGGGTATTATCAATTCGTTGTTAAAAATATGAAGATTCAAGTACTGGGGTCGGGTTGTCACACTTGCGAAAAACTTTATGAGATGACCAAAAAGGCCGTGGTCGAAATGGGATTGAAGGAAAATGTCGAATACGTAACAGACATTTCAAAAATAGTCGAAATGGGAGTCATGCAATCTCCCGTCTTGGCGATTGATGGTAAACCGGTCATGATCGGATTTACTCCTGATATCGAAAAGATAAAGAGTTTGATAAAAAGTAAATAATATCTATGGATTTGTTTTTCCCGGTCCAACTGTTTTCTGATTGGTTCAGCTATTCGCTCTTAAAATTGGCAAGAAAAAGTGTCGTTGCTGGAGCGGTAAATTTTTTTGTTTTTGACAGCATCAAAATATTTATTCTGCTTGCCGTTATTATTTTTATTGTTTCTTTTATCCGCTCCTTTCTACCGCCTGAGAAAACAAAAAAACTTTTATCCAACAGACTTGAGATAATCGGCAACATACTGGCCGCTCTTATTGGTATCGTCACCCCTTTTTGTTCGTGCTCAGCAGTACCGCTTTTTATCGGCCTGGTCGAATCGGGTGTTCCTTTGGGGGTGACTTTTTCCTATCTTATTTCCGCGCCGATGGTGAATGAGGTAGCGGCAGTGCTTCTTTTCGGATTGTTCGGGCCAATGGTGGCGCTTATTTATATTGCGTCCGGTGTCACTATCGCTGTCGTCGTCGGATTTATTTTGGGCAAATTAAGACTTGAATCCTTAGTCGAAGACTATGTCTGGAAAATCAAAGTCGGACAAAATAAAGTAGACAATAAATCTGGTTTCAAGATGCGATTATACGATGCATATTTATATACCGCCGATTTGATCAAAAAAGTTTTTCCCTTCGTGCTCTTGGGTGTCGGGATAGGAGCTTTCATACATGGATATGCGCCTCATGATTTCTTGGCCGCTATTGCCGGAAAAGGAAATATTTTAGCTGTTCCAATCGCTGTTCTTGTCGGCGTTCCGCTTTATTCGAATGCTGCCGGTACAATCCCTATCGTCAAATCGCTGATCGATAATGGATTACCCATCGGAACCGCGCTTGCTTTTATGATGTCGGTGACCGCCTTGTCGTTTCCGGAAATGGTCATACTGAGGAAAGTCTTAAAGCCAAAGTTACTGGCAATCTATATTGCCGTATTGGCTGTTGGAATAATATTCACGGGTTATCTTTTCAACATGATTTTTTGAAGAAAGAGTCTTTTTTCAAAATTTAAGAATATTATCCACCGCCGCCATTCCCTGGAACTCCACCGTGCATGATTGGACGTATAATGCGCTCAAGACCGGAGGCTTTTTGGGAAGGATTGTTGGGGAAGAATACCGATTTCGAACCGGCTGGTTTTTTAAACAATTCAAATTTTGTAGTCTTACTCACTTACTCATGATACTCCTTTAGCTTAATTATTCAATACTGGACTGACGGTTCAGGCCGAGCGGATAAGTGGGGACGTACAATAAGTTGATATAATAACTTCATGAACGGATTGATATATTACATAGAACAAAGTAAATATAGCTCTCCTGGAAAATATTCAAACTATTTTGATAATTTACCTGAATTAATTAAAGAAATATCAGAAATTGTTCATGGCTTAATAGTCCATCAAGAAGATACGGAGGAATTCTATAAATTCAAAATTCCAGATAATAAAAAACTCCAACCCAATACCAGATATATTGAAAACATTCTCGAAACGATTATCGCCAACGACAATCGGCCTTTATCAATAAAAAGAAAACCACAAGATAGGTTTATAGGGACATGTAGAGATTTTGCTTTATTGACTTGTTCAATTTTAAGACATAAAAAAATACCGGCACGCGTACGGTGCGGTTTTGCAGATTATTTTCATGACGATTGGTATTCTGATCATTGGGTGTGTGAATACTTTGATAAAAAAGACTCCAAATGGAAATTGGTAGATTCAGAATTAGGTCAAGGAGAAAAACAAAAATATAAAATTGATTTTGAAATAACTAATATTCCTAGAGACAGATTTATCGTGGCGGGCAAAGCTTGGTTAATGGCTTTAAGAAACAAAATTAATCCTGACATTTTGGGAGTAAAAGAAATAAAAGTCAAAGGTTATTGGTTTATTAAGGCTGATGTTGTCAGGGATCTAGCGGCTTTAAATAGAATTGAATTACTTCCTTGGGATTATACAGAATATATTGATGACCCGTTCAAAAATATCGGTGACCGATCCGGAGATGAAATTGAGCTTATAAGCAATATTGCCGCTATTACCTCAAAAGAAGAAATTAATTTGGATGAGGCATTGCGGATATATAAAAAAAATAAGAATCTTCAAATATTGAAAATGATCAAAAGCTATTCTCTGAAGGGGCCGATCGATATTCAAATTTGATGATGGATTTAATAGTCCGTCCAAACTTTAAGTTTATCTATCTAATAAGAATATTCCATTAAAAATCCTTCGTACTTTCCTTTTTTGATTTTAGGGTCTTGACTCAGATATTGATCGATCATCCATACTTTGTTTTGTTTTATAAGAATTAAATTAAAGTCTAGAGTTGCAGCGGGTAAATATTGTGGGTTTGCTGGTCCTCCGTAATTACTTCTTTGCTCTTCAACAACTACACTACAATTATTATTGGTTATATATCGTGGTTCTTGAATAATTTTGTAAGATAAAGTGTTATAGCTGGTTGAAACATTATTATAAAGTCTTGGTCCAATATTGTCGTCTTTGCCGCTTAAGTTTTGATAGTCACTTATGTCTTGGGTTGCTTGAGGAGGAGTAAATAAATTTAAAACATTTATGGGATCTTTCTTTTCTTGAAAATCTTCAAAAGTTTTTACTGTTGCTAAGATGGAATTTTTTTCGATGACACATGTATCATTAGACGGTACAACGATTGCAGATACCGTAGTGGGAGAGACCACCTCTTTCGTCGGAATAATAGATGGGGAAACAGTTTTGGTTGAATAATTATTTATTAGAGATTGCTTTGATATTTGTCGACTTCCTATATAATACCCGACAACTAGACCAAAAAATAAAATTATTATCGCTCCTAATATTAATTGTAAAGCAACCATGGGATGCGATGTGGTATTTATCGGCTGTTGGATTGACGGCTCTTGGATAATATCTTGCTGATCCATATTGATCATGATAACAAAATTATAATATTGTTTTTAAAGTAGTTTTCCCGCGATTTCATATAAGATATTATTCACGCCGTTTTGAATTCTTTTTATTTCTATAAGCTTCACAGTTCTGCACCTGCCTACGGTCGGACCCAACTCAGGCTCTCTTTACAGATTATAAAGTTTATTTAGATTTACCTACAGAATGGGTGGCGGAGCCAGCCGACAAGTCTGTGCTTGGTCCAGACTGGCTGCGCCCTTCCGTAGCCTCAGCGAAGGATGGTCCAGACTGGTGGAGGATGTTAGAACTTTTTATGTACAAATTATAAGTAATAAATAATATATTGTTATAATTATTACATGGATGAACTTGACTTTTATATTGAACAAAGTAAATATAGCGCTCCTGGAAAATATTCAAACCTTTTTGATAATTTACCCGAATCAATTATTGAAATATCAAAAATTGTTCATAATTTAATAGTTCATCAAGAAGATACTAAAGAATTTTATGGTTTTAAAGTTCCAAGTGATAAAAAACTTCAACCAAATACAAGATATGTTGAAAAAATCCTTGAAATTATTATTAATTGCAATAATCAGCTATTATCCGTTGTAAGAAAACCTAAAGAAAGATTTATTGGCACATGTAGGGATTTTGCATTATTGACTTGTTCTATTTTAAGACATCAAAACATACCAGCACGTGTCCGTTGTGGATTTGCTGATTATTTTCACCACGACTGGTTTTCGGATCATTGGGTTTGCGAATATTTTGATAAGAAGAATAAAAAATGGAAATTAGTTGATAGTGAATTAGGTAAAGAAGAAGTAAGAAAATATCAAATAGACTTCGATACTATAGATATTCCTAGGAATAAATTTATAGTTGCAGGAAAAGCATGGTTACTAGCATTAGAAAATAAAATAAACTCTGATTTGTTGGGAGTAAAAGATATAGGCGTAAAAGGTTTTTGGTTTATTAAAGCAGATGTTATAAGAGACCTAGCTGCTTTAAATAAAATAGAATTACTTGCCTGGGATTATACCGATTTTATTGACGATCCTTTTAAAAATATTAATGAAAGATCTAAAGAAGAAATTACGCTTATCAATAATATAGCGTTTACTACATCAAAAGATAAAATTGATTTTGACAAAGTATTCCAAATATACAATAGTAATAAAAATCTCCAAATATCGAATAAGGTAAGAAGCTATTCTCCAAAAGGACCAATTGATGTCAACATTTAACACAAGGTTCGAACCTTTTTATGTTGATATGAAGAGCCAAAATATCACTTTTTAAGTTTGCCTATACAATGTCCAGAGGGGAGGATTTGGTTCGGCTCGTTCTATAATTATATTTAGAACTCGCTCACCACAAGCCTCACTTGAGGTTCTCTTCTCCCAGGATTTCTTCGGCAATCTTAGTGCAAGTATTTATGCCTAAAGTGCCATGTATAAGCATTTGCTTCTTTGCTCTTGACCAACCTTTCAGTTGTCCCTCTCTTCTAGCCGCCTGATATTTATTCTCATATTTTTCACAATAAACTAACTTGATCTTATTAAACCTTAAAGTGAATAATGAATTTTTATCGCGATGATTTTTTATTCTTAAAGTGAGATTATTTGTTATACCAACATAATAAGTTTTATTATCGCAAAGAAGCAAATATACGTACCAATTATCTTGTTTTTCCATGAAGTTTTCTTGGCTTGCACTGAGCTTGCCGAAGTGTCCAGACTAGTAGAGGACGTTAGAACCTTTTACGCACAAAATTGACCTTAAAATTACTTAAATTTTATAGATAGATATTCATCATAACACTTAACGAAACTACCTTTTTTCTTAAAAAACTTATATAATTTCCTAAATATATGGATTCTCCGTTTATAAATGTCTTTTTATTTTCTTTCTTTTGGGCTGTTCAGATTTTTGTAAGCAAACTCGCGTTTATTAAAGGTGCTGAAGTGATCCCATTTACAGTCCAGTCGGGTTTGGTTGCTTCGGTAATGATTACTTTGTATATATTTACTTTTAAACGAAATAAACTTAAAGAATTATTAGGACCATTTTTAGCTTTACTTATATTTGCAAGTGCTGTACATAATGGATTAGGTGGTGTTTTTAGTAACGCGGGTATTTCTTTAACAACTGCAATTAACGCTGCGTTTCTTATCCAATTCTCGACAGTCACAACGACATTACTTGCTTGGATACTCTTAAAAGAAAAAATGACTACATCCAAAATAATAACTATTTTAACTATTATGATTGGGACACTATTCCTTATAACCAAAGGCAAATTAACCGAACCACATGTAGGAGACTTGCTTATTCTATTAGGTTGTTTATCATGGTCTACTGGGAATGTACTCGTCAGGAAAATATTAAAAAATCACAAAATTGATAGTGATTTAGTGTCTTTTTTGCGGCCAATCTCAGGCCTCCCAATATTATTTGGAGCAATATGGATTTCTCCAATCTTTCCAACCGCAACTAAGATTCTGTTTCAGAAAAATCTACTGGATATTCATCTGTTCATCTACGTTTTCTTCAATAGCTTGTTTGCCGTTCTGCTATGGATATTCCTAAATAGGACATTAAAAATTGCCTCTGCTTCTTATATGACAATGATGTCTTCACTTACGCCTGTATTGGTGGCTTTAATGGCAATAGTATTCTTAAAAGAATCATTAGAACCGATACAGTGGTTTGGAGTATTTTTAATTATCATCTCTGGATTTACGACTCAGATTCTTAAAATTGAAAAACACTAAAAATAAGAAGCTTAATTGCCGAAGCATATTATATTACTTTAGATTATTTTGACGCTCTAAACTATCATTGTCCAGACTGGTGAAGGACGTTAGAACTTATTTCCAAACCATTTAACGATTATTTTTGTAATCTCGTCTTTGAAAGGACCAGGTTTTATACTATGAGGAGCTCCTTTGACCACAATATGGGTTAATTTACTTTTATCCTTAACTGCATTTATATAATTTTGTATAGATTGATGGGGAACAACGGCATCCTTTTCTGATTCAATTATTAAAATTTCTCCGGTAAATTCATGTAATGTTTTATATGCATATACTTCATTATATTTTTTTGGTAATAATCTCCAGGTAAAAACTTTATCATTCTCACCTGCATTACCCATTTTTGGTTTTTCAAATGTATCATCTGCATAATCTGCAGGAACTCGTAATACTATATTTTTAACATTTCTTTTTGATGTAAGAATAGTACCTAAATAGCATCCGAAACTACTACCAACGATGTTTATATTATGTTTATCAATTCCATTTACTGTAGAAAAATAGTCATAAGCAGCAATACAGTCTTTTAAAAATTCTTTAGGAGTTCGGGTATTTATGTCTCCCTCACTTATTCCATGACCTCCCATATCAAATACCATTACGATAAAACCTAGTTTAATAAGAGCTTCTGCATACTGATAGTTTCTCTTCTTTTCGCTTGTCCAACCATGTATAAATAAAATACCGGGATTTTTATCTAATATTTTTTTTGGATAGAAAAGGTTTCCTTTTAATTTAATTTCATCAACAATAAATTCTATATCTTTAATTGTTTTATTATATCATAGGAAGATTTAAACTAAAATTAAGAGACTTAATTACCGTTGTATTTTATTTTAGATAGATTGCCCTAACGCTCTATACTATCAATGTCCAGACTGATGGAGGAGGTTAGAATTTTTTATTCTCATAATTTAAGACCTATGGCAAATAAGCTATAATTGACTTCGATTAGGCCTATTTTTTTATATGTCCGAGCATATCAGATTAAAGACAAATCCAATTGAAGTTAATCAAAAAAAAGTTGATATCTTATATCATTTTCCTTTTTTTCCTTTAGATTTTAAAAGAAAATCTTTACTTAAAATCATGAAAGATTATGATCCTATTACTTCAACACACATGACACGAGTTGCCGAGTGGACAAATTATCTGAGTGACGTGCTTGGTGTCAATTCTCAGATTTTAAAAATTGCAGCGGAACAACATGATATAGGAAAACTTTTTGTACCTCTATGGATCTTGCATCCATCATCGAATTCAGAGTCTTCAGAAGTAGAAAAAGAACATAGAAAAAGGCACATCATATATTCCGCCGAGATTTTAGCAAGATTACGATTTCCCGAAGATGTTGTAAGAATAGCCTTATTTCATGAAACTCCTTTTCAAGATATTAAACGTGAAAATCTTTACCAAGGAAAATATTTTCTTCCTTCTATATTAAGAGTTGCTGATGTTCTAGTGGCCGCCTTAGAGAACCCTAGTAAATATGGGAATGGATCGATCAGAAATGTAATTCCTGAATTAGTAAGACAAGTTAAAGAGGGAATAATCCAAAGAGAAGTTCTTCTTGAAGATAACCCAGTCCTCCATATGGCTTTGGTTGATGCTTTAAACGAACATTCAACTCATTTACCTATGTCAATTTAAGTTTGATTTCCAAACAGAAACTAATCAAATATTTTCGAATCTTTTAAGATTATTATAGCAATCTAAAGCATGACTTTTTAAGCGTGTCCAGACTGGCTGCGCCCT
>JAJYIX010000003.1 GCA_021789865.1 bacterium | reverse complement strand
TATTGAAAAATATTTCAGGTTGTTATTTAATGAAATATGCAAGAACCAGCTGCAGAAGGACTAAGACCACCGCGTCCGCCAACCCTCGCGGAACATATTCTCATCCCTCCAAAATTCGAAAAAAAACAAGATTCCGAGGGTAGGTGGGTGGATGATGAGACAAAACCAACTCATGGGAAATATCGAATTCAAAGAGCATCAGGCAATGGAGAAATAAGTATCACACCAGCATCCGATTGGGATGAAATACATGAATTTGATGAAGCCCATCAAATCAAAGTATCCCATAAAGAAGGAAAGAATAAAAAAAAGGAAGAGTCTTTGTCGCTTTCTGATTTTTTATTGAAAAATGTCAAAGATTTAGCTCAGCTTGCTACAAAAGAAGGGTTTATAACACAAGACGATATTGACGAAGAATTTCCGGATATAGGTCTTGATGAAAATAAAGAAAGAAAAATTATCTTAGATAAAGATGGAAAGCCAGCAATGATCCATCCTTATTCGTTTCTTAGAATTGAGAGAGGAAAGCTGGTAATCCCTGAAAATTTAACAGCTATACAGCGGGAAAATCTAATGCTCATGATTTACTCGAAAGTTGTGAATGTTGATAATTCCCATCAAAGCGAAGATGGAGGGGTAAAAAAACTGTTAATTGATAGAATTACCGCAGGGTATCAAAAATTAAAAAACGCTGGAGATGTTGTCATAGATAGTAAAGCTTCGACACAACTTTTTACCGATAAATCGATTTTTCAAGCCTTGAATATCGCTTGTCGTAAAGCTGTTGACGCAAAATTAAAGGAAGAAGCATATGAGCTCACAAGACCGCAGCGATATAAAGGCGAGCGAACCGCTCTCGATAATTTACTTCAAAGACTTCAAGTAGCTCATAATGTAGGTGATTCATCAAAACATTCATCAGCCGCAAGAGAGCTGCAAGGCACGATGCATGCGATGACTGAGAATAAATCCGAAATGGAATATTCCGTAATGTTGGATATAGCCATGGCTCAGGCTTTTGAAATTCTTGTCCCTGCTCCAGTCAGATTGCAAATGAAAAAAGACCAGATAACTGCAGAACAGACACAAGATTATAAAAAAAGAGCGGAATTAAACGAAAAATTATCAAGGCAAAAACAAGTTTGGAGAATGGCCATACTTAAACATTATCAGGTCGAAAGAGCCTTTCCTAAGGGTTCAAAAATCGAATCAATCGCGGCGGAATCAGAAAATCTCAATGTCTTTACACCCGATGAAATTCGCGAGATTGCCGAAGATAGAAAAATAGTCGCAGAACAAATAGCTAAGTTGTCCAAAAGAAAGGATGGCCTTGCAGGATTGAATCTGACAACGATGAATGTGATAAAAACCGCCGAGTTATTAGAGTCAGAAAATCTGATCCCTTCTAATCCAAATGAAACTCATGATGCAAAGTCCAAAAGAATAGAAGATGCCATTATGAATTTGTTTGGCTTAGCTCTTGACGTTGCCATTGACTACTCGAATAAAAACCATGATCCACATGCAAAAGACAAATTGATCGAAAAATCGAATCTACTCAATAAATTATCGGGTGACAAACGAGAATCAGTTTTGAGAATTATCAGAGAAGGGTTTTCAACTCAAATGGCACTTGAGCAGCAATTGACCTTGTCTACGAAGAAGAAATTTGGCAATGTCGTTAGACCAACAGACATAGGATTCACGACTCACATGGATGAAGGTATTAAGGGAATGGAATTATTGTACAGAAGAGGTAAATCAGGGCGGATTGATGAGGTAGACAGATACAAGTCTCCTGATATGAAAGGAAAGGCCAATTTTAAACTAGTAAGAGATCGACATGGCAACGAACATATTGTCGCCTTAAGAGGTGGAGAGTTAAGCGATGAGGAATATCATAAGGCGGAAGCGGTAATGCACCAAAAAGCAGTCCCGCCAGCCACGTCGACGACACATCCTCCGACTTCAAGCGGGGAAAATCACGGCGGATCATCAGGTGGCGGTACAGCACCGGAGCACGGCATGACTCCGGAAAAAAAGAATGAACTGGCGGTAAAAATAGGGGGCATACTTGGCCTGAAAGACGTAAAAGATGCTGATGATTTTATAAAAAAAATAGGCGAAGACGTACGCGTTAATCAAATTTCCGACGAACAAGGAAAATTAAAAACACGTATTGAATTCACGGTTGATGATATGAATCTGACCTCGATCGACGATCTTGATACTCTGAGACAGATAAAAGAGATATATCCCAATTTAACATTAGTTATAGGCCATCTTAATCTAGAATTGAATGCAACGGAATCAAATGATCTAGGGCTCAATAAAGCTATAGAAGGAGTCTACATAGATCGTCTGGAGTTGGAATCCAAAGATCCGGAAAGGCACTTTAATTTAAATTTTGAAGGAAGCACGATAGGTGCTCTCGTCGTCCGGAATGGCGAATTTACCATATTGGCCGACAATGCTATCGAGACAATCGACGTAGATTCGACGCTTAATCTACTCTTAAGTTCGAATGAGGTTGTCCAGGACTTTGTAAACTCAAAAACAGCTTTTAGATTGGGAGAACGCTCAACTCTGAAAATTTCAATACTAAAAGAAAACAATAAGCCCGCTGAAGAAATATTCGAAAGTACGAATTTACCAGCGGAAGATAGGAAAGATGAATTATTTTTGACTCGTTTTTCTGACGACAAATTTGATCTTATTACCAAAAATGAATTAGATCTCATCAAAAACCCTTTTAAATTCAGCCAAGATAGAGAATTAAAAATAGGGGAGGCCCGCGACATAGCGAAAGAAAAAATAGTCGAAGCCTTCAAAAAATTGAATTGGAAAGTCGAAGGAGGGCAAATATTTAATACTGAAGAGGAGGTAGAAGCTTTCTTGAAAAATTTTGATGACATGATTATAGATAAACGCAGAGCCCTAAATGACACAGAAGCATCCGAATTCTTCGATAAACTACCAGGAGGGGAAGAAGGAAGACCAGTCGGGGCATATTTTTATGATGTCATGGATTATGGACAAGTAGATGGAGGAGAGGCAGCGTTAGCCTTTTTTGATTACTTTTACGCAAAAGCCACGAGCGAGCCGGAAAATAAAAGGATCAAAGACATGGCTTATCAGCTTTTTAAGCGGACTTTGGGATACAAAACAGGTCCGGCTATGCTGGAAGAGCAGATTCGATTAATCGACATTCATGGAGAAAGAGACAACTATCAGCTGTCAAATAATGACAGAGTCGAAATCAAAGATTTCTACGGAAAACTTCAAGACAATAAAGGAGATTTCCATCCCGATTATCTTGGGATTTTGAATAATGAAAATGATTCTCATGCTCAGCACGTCCTGCAGATGATCTACGACGAATCGCAAAAACTTTCCACCAATCCGGATACGGTGATAAGATACTTATTCGAGGAAGGATTCGGAGCAAAAAGGAACTACGCTATTGAGAAAGATGGTAAAGTCTATAGAATCGTAAAAATCGGCGATAAATCTACATCATCAGAAAGTTCTTCAGATAGTTCTTTCAGGATAAACAGAAGAATTGTATTGGATGAAAGAGCACATCTTGACCCCTTTAAAGAATTCGTGACGAATCCGCATTTAAATGGGGACCAAAGAGGAGATAGACTAATGAATTCTTTGATCGCCTTGTCGTCGACGGATCCGGGTGAGGTAAGAGATGCAGCAAATAAATTTTTAGAAACGAACGAATATTTGCTAAGTGTATTAATCCATTCGACTATCGATCCGGCTCTTGCCGGACAGCAAGAAATCGTTCACATGTACGACTACCTGATTGGACTCGCGAAAAGGACTAGGAATCCGGACGTCGAGCGACTGATCTCCGATCTAACTTATGGACACTTAAATGATTATGATGAAAATGGGAGATATTTCCGCCCTGATAGGTTCAAAGATAAAGGAGACTTCCAACAGATATTAGCCCGTCATTTGCAAATGATCCCGCTGGCGTTTGAACCAGGTGAGACAGAAGTGATAAAAAGCTCCATCATGAACTCATTAGAAACAATTATACTCGAGGGAAATTCAGCGGTAAATTTTGAGACAGATATCTTGCCCGTACTTAATTCCAAATCAGGAAATGAATTTTTGAAAATGCTTTCAGAAAAAGCTAATGAAGATGACAGTCTAAAAGGTTTTATCGAAACAGCAGCCAAAAAAGGATATGTAATAGTAGAAGGTCTAGGCACATATCGTTTAGTTAAAAGGGAAGAATATAAGCCGAATCTAAGAAAGCATGCTAGCGAATTAGATCTTCGCGATCTTCACGACAAAATAAGAGAGCGTAAACCGCTAGATGTAGATGATAGAAAAACGACCGTTGACTTACTGGAATCGAGACTACAAAGCCACAGACCAGCAGATATTGTCGCATCGACCGTGGAAGCTCTGTACTATTTTGACGATGCAGTTAAGGCAGGAGCGGATATCCCTGATGATGTAAGGGAAACAGTTGATCAATTAAGGAATAAGGATGACATCGTGAATTTTAGAATAAATGAGGCACTAAATGATGCTATACAGATTCTTGAAGCTGTCTTAAAAATTAAATTTCCGGAAAACCCACCCGAAGAAGTTCGTGCTTCTATTCCGACACAGCCACCAACTTCCACTCCTGCTCCAGCCGCTGCGACTGATACCTCAGTCCAAAAACAGGATTCAGGGCCAGAAGAACCAAACCTTCCGGATCGGTTGACATCGACCGCTAGTACCCAGCCTGCAGGATCGGTATCAGATTCAAGCTCGGCGGACAATGTTTTGTATTGGTTAAAAGGAGAATCTGGACAAGGTGCTAACGAACAAGATACTTCAGTGAATCCGAATGATGATATTCCAAAATTTCTTAGAAATCGGAGAACTGCAGCTTCTTCCACAGCCACACCCGCCACTTCGGCACCGGCAACTACGGCGTCTCCAACACCTCTTCCAACCACAACTCAAGCTCCACCAGCGGCTACTCCGCCAGCCACATCAGTTTCGGCTACAGCACAAGCTCCGGCACCCGCACCGGCGACTCAACCAGCCCAACAAAAAGTACAACAACAGCCTCAATCTCCCGCACCCGCCGCCGCAGAATCAACGATATCGACACACCGCGAAGAAGAAGTCGTTCCTGAATGGGAAGAAGAAGAGCCTCCTCCAAAAGCCGCTCCTCTTGGAGCCGCCCCTCCTCCTGTACGAGAAACAGAATCAACACTGACAGAAAAACCGCATAAAATGAAAAGTGTATTAGACGACTAATATATGATACAGTCAGAATCAGCGCTTACAGCAAATGCGAAAAATGCGCCTTTGAGTAATGAAGCTTTTTTTAAACGGTTTGGCAAGGAAAATCGCCAGCCAAACAATTGGGAGATCGATAAAAAATTTTGCTCAGAAAGACTTAAAGGTGGAGAATACGCTTATTTAGTGGATAAGGTTACTAAAGAAGCAAGGATGAAAGATGAAGGCTGCTCAAGGACGGAACTGCTCCTGCTTGCCAAAGGTTTTAAGCCAAAGACTCCTGAATTCCAAAGAGCAAAACAGCTCATGAGTGAACTTTTTCTTGAAAAACAAATACGTCCGGATCTCACTTTATGGCTCTTGAAAGGATTCTATCCCGGACCGCCATTTGATAAATACACTAAAGGACGTGAACTAGCCGATGAATTAGAAAAAAAATTGGTCAGTATGCCTAAGGATTTTGGAGAAAGGGTGGGAAACATACTGATGCAATTTGACCAGTTTGAAGGTGTAGAAGATCCGGATGAACCAGGCAGGAATCAAACCATTCTCTTGCCGATTGTATCCGAAGTTGTCGATGTCGTGAAAAAAGAAGTTGCCGAGTCTGCTGCCAAAAAAAAGAAAAGTGGACAAACGGAACTTCTTTTAAAAAGAATTAAAAAAGCTGCTTCCGGTGATGCGGGATCGTCACCTGACAGAACCACTTTGAAAGCGATCGCCGAAGAAAAACCACCAGGTTATGTTGACTCCAGGAATAGGCTAATAGAAGAGTACAAAAAGGTGACGGGCGATAGTAAGTCTCAAGCAGACGATATTGTCGAAAAATTGGATAAATTTTTTGATAAGTATGGGTATAACTATCTGGAAGCAAGAGAAAACTTTTTCGCTTCCGAGTTACATGGAATTGACCAGGATAAATTGATCAATAATTATAAATATGACCCAAAAAATCCTGCCGCCATGCTTGCCATGTCCGATTACCTCCTTGCCAGATTAAGTACCACAGACCACAATAACAAAGCAGTCAAAGTAGCTGTTTTGTACATGACAGACGTATTTACCGATCCGGTATTTTTTGGCGGCTTACAAGCAGAGGATAAAAAAACGGTTTTATCCAAGTGTCTGGAACTTTCTTTGGCGTATAGAGAAAGGTCTGGCGGCATAGTAACTGGCCCTGACGCGAAATCCAACCTTAAAAGGTTTGATGGACAAATTGGGAGCCAATTTTCAGAAGACATTCAGGGAATGTCTGCCGACGACCTCGCGGAAATTTTTTCCACTCCCAACGGAAAGCGCTTCGCAGAAAGATTGGTTAGGGCCAGGAAGCCTAAAGACGGAAAAGCAGACTTTTTTTATGATGTCCGAAAGTCCTTAGTCACCAGAGGATTGATAGTCGAAGATAAAAGCATTAAAGATCAGACAGAAAATGGATATGAAAATGCCGAGACTAAAAAAGCGCTGGAGGATCTCAAAAAATCGCTTAAAGATAGGATGGATGAAAAAAAGATAAACGAATTGACAGAAAATCTGATCCGCTTTTCCAATCCGGGGATGACGCAAGAGAAGTCAATGAATTTTTTTACTAAGGAACCACTAGCCACGGATGCCATTTACGGAGGCTTATCGAGACTGAACTTCATAGATATACCTCCGGAAGAAAATGCCGTTTTTGCCATAGCCAACTATCTTATCGCCAAAGAAAAAATAACTCCCAGATTCAAAGGTCAGCAGCAAATAAGGAATATGGCCATAAGTTATTTATACGAGGTAGTCAGATTCCACGGCCTCGATAAGCGGGAACGGATGATGAGAGAACCCGGAAAAGCCAGCGATCGAGAAAAGATGCTGTATTCAAAGATTTTTCAGCTCATGCCGATCGCATATGGCGACAGCACGATAAGACCTGATAAACAGGAAAAAGGAGAGAGGGATCTTTTAATGAATCACGTAAACTCAGCACTTTTGAAATACACGTTCGGCGAATATATGGGCATGAACGAAGCAGCCGCCAAGGAAATACTAAAAGATCTTTCTCCTGTCGTAAATACACCGGATTCGCAACTATTTTTGAAAAAAATATATCAGAAAAAAGACGAAAAATACAAAAGATGGGACGCTCACCTTCTCAGAGCTGGTTTTTATGTCCGGGAAACAGACAAAAAAAATTACGAGCTGGCAGGAGTCTCTTCAAACGCCAATCTTCCGGAATCAAAAACAGAAAAAGTGACTAATCTTGATCAGTTAAAAAATGTCTTTAGAAATAAAAAGAACCTTCCGGACAGGAGAAACTTGGGCCCGACCGGAGATCGAGAACACGATGTGATAGTGACCAATAGAGAAGCTGTTTCTGCCTATCTCGACGGTTTCGAAAAGCTCATGATTAGCCCTAATCCGGCATCGTTGAGACACGACCTAGAGAATATGATGCTGCATAATTCCGTTCCGGGCGTTATGGAAGTTGATGCAGGGACAAAAAATGAAACTAAGACAATCTCCCACTTTAGCACCTCGCTACGAGGTCAAATGATTATTGAAACCAACAATATTTCTTCCGAAAATCGCTTTCCTTTAACATTTGCGATGTGGGATTATGCTGTGTCTCAGGTCCAAAAACACCCAGGTCAGGCAGGAATATTATTGGATTACTTGATTGACGGAAGAGTATCGAAAATTGCTGACGAATACAATAGACGACGCTTGGATTTAATTTTACTTTCGAAACATTACGACCCAAAAGTTGAAGGAGGCTTGATGGTCGATGGACCTAGTGAAGAACTAGTATATAATATCGCTCGGTCCATGGTACCGGATGCGGCAGGAGATAATATCCACATGCTAGTAAATACGAATCAAGATTATCTTAAAGCTCTCTATGAAGCCTCTGATAGAAGCACATTTAGTTCTTTGTATTCGATATATAAACAAAAAGGATGGGAAGTGGTTCTCAGGGAAGGAAAATATAAACTTATTAACCGCGAAGAGGAAGAAATATTCGCTTCTCCAGTAAAAGAAATAAAACCGGGTGAGGCCATCAAATTAGGTGATATATTGGCAGGTGACAATTTAATAAAAATCTATCAGGAGTATAAGAATGGTGATTTTATGGAACTTGATTACACAAAGAGATTCGAACGAATGAGTAGCTTTTTACTTGAGCATGTTCTCGGAATAGAATCGATCGGCGATCGTATGACGCTAATGGATGCCATAAAATATGATCTTGGCAGAAGTGCCTGGCATTCTAAAGAAGTCAATAAAATATTAAAAGCACAATCGGGTAATATCATGCAAGCGTTGAAAGAACATGAAATTCAGGTGAAGGTACCGACCACAGAGCAAGAACTCTACGAACTATTTAATCATCTGTCTTTGGGAGTTCGAATAAAAGTATTGCAAAATGTACGGGATTTTAATCGTATAAGTGTTGGGGATAACGACGGGGGTTATATTCCAGGACAGGTAATTGTATTTAGAGAAAATAATGAGGACTTCAAGGAAAAAACCAAAGCTGAAGACAGCGAATCTCCGGTACGGAAAATCCAACAGAAATTGGAAAAAGAATTTGATGTCTCAAAACTAATTATGGATTATAAAGAAGAAAATGCTAGAGTAAGAGGGCATGAAGAGCCAGAGATCATGTTGTCCGAGGTATTTTTGGCAAAATATGTAGACCGGTTGATCGAAGAAGCATTGGGAATTCCGCTCGCAGAATTACCTGTGTTGGACCATATTAAATCATATTTAAGAGATAGTCCAACTAATCACTTACAAAGGCTGCAAAATGAACTCTTTAATTATATTGTATTTGAAGATGTTGATGTTAAAAAGACAACAAAACTTTATCTTAAATTTGCATTGGGAGACTTGAAAAATGAGTTAGTAAAAAAACTTCCTAACTATAAATTTATTCTTGAAGATTATAATGATTTGATCACGATTCATGAAGCAATTCTTGCTGATGAAAAAATTGCACATGATACAGACACACCTTCCTCAGGGCCAGCCAAGGGAGGTAGATCAGTACTATGATAGAACAAGTAGCTGTCCCGGCCGATAGACCACCTCTCGCAATCGCGGAAAAGCTTAGTTCTAAAATTGACGGACTTTTTGAAAGAAGAGCTAGAAAAACCGGCACATGGCAAGCTGAACAAGACGGAGTCGACCCGGGATTGCTTCAGTATGCCAATCCTGATGCACGAAGAAGTAATTATCTCACCCGTACCGATCTGCTCCTTTTGTCTTCTAATCTAAATTCAAAAAGCCCCGAATTCAAAAAGGCACGTGATGTAATGTCAAAACTTATAGGAGAAAATCGTCCGGACGTCCTTTTATGGGCTTTGCAAGGATTTTATCCCGATGATCCGTCGTTTAGGCAATTCGCCATTGGTTCCGACCTGAAGACGGCTTTAAAAAACGGAATAGTCAAACTTCCGGAAGATTTCTATCAACAAGTTGACTTGTTGTGCCAATTTGACGAGTATGAAGGAGTAGGCGATCACAATGCCAATAGATTGCAGACGCCACTCAAACCAATTATTAAGGAAATTGTCAAAGAAGTGACGGGAAAAAAGACGGAACCCGTATTATTGCAAGTAAAACATAAGACCGAGGCGATAGTTGTGAACGGTCAGGACAGTCTTCAGAAACTTCTTGACAGAATAAGGACATATGAGGTAAAGCAAAAGGCTGGGGAAGTCCTAACAGCCTCGAAAGATGTATTATCATCGGCACGCGATAATTTCCGGAAAGCTTTCGACATATTTCCTAAATGGAAAGATGTGCCTATGTCAGATCTAGCTCTGACTCTCGGTGTGGCTGCAGTAGCGGCGCAAACTATTGCATTAGGACTTTTAGCTCACTCATCACCGATAGAAGCGTTTCATACCGCTGGATTGATATATGCCGAAGCGGGCATGGCGATAGGGATGACTGCTTTAGTCCCTGGTAGAAATACTATCATCCAATCAGTTGAAAATTATCATCAGAGGAAGAAAAAATAATATGGAAGATATACTTGGTAAAAAAATCGGGAGTATTGTAAGGTTTCTTGATTTAGGAGAAGAATCAGAAGCAGTAAAAGGGAATTTAATGAAAAGTATTGATTTGAAATTAATGGAACTCATCGCCAAGGATAAAAAAAACAAGCAATGGATAAATGAACTTTCGACAAAACTTCCAACAAAACCCGAAGAAGTCGAAAAGTTTTTAAAGACGATGGAAGAAAAGTTACAAGAAACCGGATTTAACTCTCGGCAGGTCTTCAATATTGCTTATTCGTCAATATTAAACGACTTTATAACCAAGCTCGAACCAAAGCTTGACGCTTCTATCATTCTTCAAATGCGAAAAATAGCCTCCGAGGAGATTTGATTTCTGCTATCATTTTTTTATGGTCGATCACCCCGGCGCAAGCGAGGCTGTCTTGCCGGTTCAGCCTCATAAAGAGCCACCAAAATTAAAGCCAGAGTCAAACAATCGTAGTCTTCTTGAGAGAAAAAAATTCGGACGTTATTTTATTGACAGGAAATTGATCGAAAACGAGCACCAGAAAAAGCTTATCAATGATTTGTTCGAAGGAAAAAATTTAAATCAAGAAAAAACAGAAAAAGAGCTTGAAATAAGACGAAAAGCCAAAGCCCGACATAAAAGATACGCAACTCCTCTTGTTGAAATGAGAAGAAGAGAGGAAGAAATTGAATTCAGCGGGTATGTCCGCAAGCATAACGAGCAGGTGTTTAAGAGCCGATCAGGAACATTCGTCGACACTCTATCGGCGGGAATCTTTTTTGAAGAGTACCGCCTACTTGATACGCCAGCAAAACAAAAAATCGAAGAAGGAGATTTTTCCGAGCTCCTTAAAACGGATGAGTATAAGACAGCCTACAGATCAACCCTTATCGGGCTGGGAAAAAAGAGCCGCGAGAACTTCGGTGACCCGGAGAAGTCAAAACAAGAAATACTTGTTCTTCAAAGATATCTACGCGGTCATAGTCTGATGGCTCAGGAAGTTGAAAATATTCAAAGTTGGAAGGATAAATTTGAATATCTTGCCAATGCCTATCCGGAGAATTTTTTAGGAAGCTACTTCAATGACTTTCGTTTTATGTATGAAGAAGGGCCTGGACTGGCCGGGCTTTTTCAAGTCGGCCAGGAAGCCGTAACCACCCTTGCAGAAGTTCGCGCCGCAGCCAGGAAAGACAAACCATCCTTGGATAATTTTCTGTCATATGAAGCCAAGGAAAAAAGATTTAAAGGAGAAAGATATTGGTTCACGAAACTTAATTCCGGAATAAACGATAATTCAACAACAAGAAGCGTTGTCGAAAAGTCTTTAACTCCGAAAAAGACTGTCAAAGGCCGAAGCTTTGAGACGATGGAGGAGATGGGATTGCCGCAGGATTCAGAGTTTTTGGAAGCTTTTCACGGTTTGGATCTGATATCCCAGGGTATGCTTTTTAGCGTCCGGGGTGAACTTGGATTTGGAACCTTGGCGCCTTCCGAAGTGAAGAATAACGCAGAAAATTACCTTGCATCGGCAAGAAAACTTGCCGGCGAGACCTTGGCCGAATTCATGACGGCCAACTTCAAAGATTATTATGCAGACGTAGCGTATATGGCTTTCAAAGGTTATCTTGGTCCTAAGATGCAAAGCGATTACCAACGCATTTTTAAAGGAGAAGCTTGGAATAAAGACCTTTTCGATATTGAAAACCAGCAAGGAGATTTTGCCATAAGAGCGGTGAATTTTGCCGACTTTAAGCTTATGTTCCGGGACTTGCTCCTTCGTGATCCATCTGTTCTTACGGATTTTACAAATCAAAAAAATATCGACGGATTCGGACTAGGCGTCACCCTTGGAGATCTTATCAAGGATACCGCCCGGGAAAAGGCTTCGGAAGACAAGAAAGCCTCAAACACTTTAAATGAACATATTGCGAAAGAAGAAAATTCCTTCAAATTCCTATCAGAAGGTGAGATAAAAAACGATCCCAAGGTGAAAGAAAGAGTCGAAAAAGCTTTTGAAAAGACATCTCATCTGGAAAGATTTAAACAAAAATTACTGAAATATGCCGATTCTGCAGGAACGAAAGTAAGAAATGCCTCACAAAAAGCAATGTTCTACCCTGAGGGAGAAAGCCCTTTCATGGCCGAATCTACTCCCGGGAGTGAAACCAAAGCAATTGTTATTTCAACTCTTCTGACCGCTTTAGGAGGGCATGCCGTTAACTACTTTTTGGAAGGCCCGGTTAACCGCGGTTTAGAATTTATGGCTTGGATGGTTTTGTATGGCGGATATAAGGAAGCAAGCGCTCTCATGAAGGAAATCAAGGCGCGTCAAAGGCATGCTACCCGAAGCAAATTCGAATGGAGGAAGTTTCCTGAGTCGACAAAACATCTGGCCGGATATTTGGCCAAGGAGAAATTCCTATACCGGGCCGAAAGCGCTTGGAAGAACAAGGGAGAACTGACGAAATCGCTGTGGCACAACAAAATTAAATACGGATTAAGTATGGGCAGTTATTACATAACTGCTTTGGGGATCAACGGGATTTTCCAGTTTTTGGGCGCCCATGCACCTGGGATCATGGATCCTTCGGCCGTACCGGCGATGATGATGGCGGCCAATACGGCCGCATACGCTGTCATAAGCGGAGCCGGCGGCAGAATGGGTGTCGATACGATGATCAATTTCAGATTTAACAAAAGTACTCTGGATCGCGGGGTGGAGATGCTCATGGGAAAAAATTTCGACGTACCTGTCAATCCTTTTTCCCAGCTTTCCGAAGCTTTGGGAAGCTCGCAAAGAAAAGGCTTGAAGGGGGGTCTAATTAGGTTGGGAGCGAAGGCTGCTAAAAACTTGGAAAAGAGATCCTGGAAATCCCTGACATTCCAACAAATGACCGGTACCGAAGAAGGGTCGGTAGACAAGCTGATGCTGCTTAGAAAATTTTTGGTTGCCAAGGATAATCCGAAAATATCGATGACGGACCTGGAGCTTATCCATTTGGCAAAGTTTTTAAACTGGCTAAAAGATGAACAGGCGACTTATATTATCCATAATCCTACTTTTTACGGACGAAGAAAAATCAGAACTCAAAATGGGAAATCAGAACTCCTCGACAATAAACAGGCCTTGAAAGATATAGACAATATGAGAGCAGAACTTTTGCATTACGCACAAGCAAATATGCCAAGACAGGATTATCAAGATATGCTCGACGTTCTCCAAAGAGTTGATACCGACGTGAAGTCGATGAGGGCAAAAGTCTGGTTGAGGAGGCGTAAATACATAATAGCGTCTTTGGGTTATAAAGTCGCCTTCACCGGCCTCAGTTATCTGGCGGCCAACTCGCCGGCCTTACACGAGCCTATGAATGCGATTTTCGGAAGTGATACCCGTAGGCCCGAGACAATGATCCAAGCTCTTCAAGCACCTTCGACCGAAGTCTACCAATTCAACAGCAGTGACCATGCATCCGCGGCCAACGAAGTAGCGGCCAGATTCTACGAATTGAACAATCTGATAATACTTATTAATAGCGATACGAATAATGGTGCAGGACAGATTTTGGTTTCAAACAATGCATCCTACAATGGTTTGACCGGAGCGCAACTCCTGCAATTCCAAAAATCGCTTGGTAATTTTAGCTCCGCCGATCTGATGAGAGTGATATACGATCTTTCGACCTTCAAGGAAGGTCAGGACTCACTGGCCGGGTTGGCCGCGGCCATGAACGGAACAGATCATAAAGACTTGACTCCGCTGGTCGAATATTTTTTGAAAAACAATCCTCAGCTTTTCATGGAAACGGCCGTCAAAGATCATCATCTGGCTGCTTTAATCAGTATAAATAATGCTGATTTGGCAGGAAAACTTAAGCTTCCCCCGATGAATCTTGCCGATCAGCTTTCCCTTTTTAATCTGACAGCCGATCAGCAGAAAGAGGCTGTTTCGTCCGCAGTTTCGGCGCCTTTTGACGTCACGACGTCCGATGGCCACCGGCAAACTTTGGCAGTCGTCGGAGATGTTGTTGCCGGATTTGTTGATAAGCTACCGGCGGCTCAGCGAAACTGGGATAAGCTTTTTCTGATGCAATTTCATACAATCTTTCAGACAGACAATACGACTTTGGAGCAAGCTGTCAATCACCACTTTGCGGCTTTTTTAGCGGATTCCAATAGTAGCATGAATGGTTTTGTCAATCCGACGGGACCTTTGTCCATGAGTGACATTCAAAACAGCCCCAATCTTTCTCATGACTCTCTCATATACAAGATCTTCAGCAGTTTTCCTTCTTTTGAACAGACGGGGCATCTGGTTGATCTGATAAATCAAGCCAAAAACGGCGATGCCGCTTCGTACAACGAATTGTATCAGCTTTTACTGAGGGAGTCGGCACGCAACCCTAATATAAACCCCGAACAAATGTTTAATGCTGCAAATGGAGCCGGAATCTACGACAATATCCTTATCAATATTCCTCAGGACCAAGCCCTTGCCCATTCGGAAATGCTTTCCAAGATAAAGCCTTTCATGCTCCAAATGGGTATGGCGCCTGTAAATGGACCTGTCCTTAATTCCGATTCGATATTGAAATTAAACATTGATCCGACCCTTTTTACCGATCCTCAATTTGCCTATTCTTATGCCTTGACCCACCAGGTTGCCGACTTGAATCAACTTGTCCAAACGAAATTCGGCCAAACGCAGTTTATCATGCAAAACGGCAATATCGTCGGCGTATATCATCCCAATTTTTACACTGACGCTCAAATATCTCCTCTGAATGTCGCCATGCTTCAGTCCATAGAGGGACAGGAATCCCAAAACGATCCGAAGGTACTTTTCCCAACTTTGATTTATCGTAATATTTTGGGTAAAGGGCCGCTGTCCGGAGGATCGACGCCGGCGGTCACTCTTTTTGGCTGGCTGACCGAAGGCTCGGCCCACATGCTTCTTGATCCGAATATTCCATCCGCCAATAAAGAATCGATGTTTCATAATTACAGTAAATACGGAGTTGACTATCTAATAAAACTTGTCATGGCCGATGTCCGTGGAAGGATCCCGAACGAGCTGGCGGCGCGGATGGCACCGACCATGAATCTTCAACCCGAAAAATACAACGAATCACACTCCAAGATCAAACAATTGATAGACATGCTTTGTTTCAAAATGGAAAATTATATTGCCGCTACGCAATTGGACAAGAATTTTGGACAAAACACTATCGATGAAACATATATTAAAAATTTTTACGGAAGTACCGTCAACGGTATAGACATCAGAGGAGCCGGGGCGATTTCCCAGGTATTGTTCGGAAAATCCTGGGAGAGCCTGAATGCCGGGCAGCAATATCTGATAATCAGTTTAGGACAATCACCGATGGGGTATCTTTTTGACTATCAAAATGGTCAATATGTTGCAGATCCTCAACGAGCCCTAGATCATGCTTTGGCAAATATACAAAGTCCTAAAATTGGGGGGAAGCTCGACTCTATCGTTGGTAATAATTCGGATAGGGCTCGTATTTTGCACGATCTTCTGAACATGCAAAGTCAGATGACAGCAGATACCAAAACCAATCAGGATCCAAAAGTATGGGGAAAAGTCTTTACCGGGGGACTGGAACTTCCAAAAGAAGTGCAAAATGTTTCCACCCCCCAGACGATTGGAGTTGAAGGGCTGACCGGCAGCCAACTTCAAGAGCAGGTAAAAGCAGGCAATGTCAAATCCGTCACAAAAATTGCCGACGGGATTTTAATCACTTTAAAAGATGCCGCGGCGACTCCTGAAAATAAGATTATCCCGTCGCAGGTAATTTTCCCGGCGCCGCTTCCAGCCGACAAGCAAGCCCAAGGCCTTATCGATCTATTTTATGCAGGGGCTTTTGCCGAGGGCACTCTTCACGGGAATTTCTATACGATCAATACTCCCGAAGGGCCGATTCAAGTTCCAGCCTGGCATGCCGGTGCTGTTACCGTCCCCGGGATGGCTATGGTCGAGTATAGCGGTGATTACAATGCCGTCGTCGTCGACCCGACCAACGAACTATCCAAGCATCCGCAGCTTTTCGGATCGACTTTCAAACCGCTTTTTACCCTTTGGGCTCTCACGCATCATCCAGAATACATGCAGCCAGATATTGATCCGAAGACCGGTTTTGATCCAAAGCTTAATTTTGCGCCAACTACAGTTGGCGGTATAGCGGTTTCAAACTCAACCACGATTACCGACATGGCCGGTCCGCACACAGTCAATTATGCCTTGGCTGCTTCAGCCAACGTACCGATGGCCGAGCTTTGGAATCGTTTGATAGGACAGGACCCGAAAGCCTGGGCTGATTTCCAGAATTTTGCCCATCAATTCGGGATATATTTTTACGAAGTTAAAGGCGGGAATTATGTCCCGATGGATCACATTCCGACGGTCGATGCCGGATATGGGAATATTTATGTCGGCGGCGCCAAGCCGACCGACAGCGGGCTTGTCCAGATGGCGCATTTTTACTATGATTTAGGAGTTTTGGCTTTAAAAGGTCAAGGCGATCCGAAGCAGGTCGCCGCTGCCAAATATATATTTGACGCCCTCCATAATACCGCATACAAACAAGGCCCGACAGGAATAGATATTTGGTCTTTGAATAATATCAAGGATATTACCATGGACAACGGCTTTACCAAGACGGGGACCCAGTCGATGATGGGGCCAAACGGTCAGTGGATAGCCGGAAGGGTGGCGACTTTCGGCGCCAAACTTGACCCGGAGACCGGTAAAGTGATTGCTTTCCTAGTCTATGCCGGAGGGCGTGATGTCAACGGCAATCCGGTCGAATTGACATGGGGTAGTGAAGAAGCACTGCCAATTCAAGCGGAGATGATACGGGCTATGGGCTCGAGCTCATCATCGGATCTCGTCATGCAGGCCCTTAATACCGTATACATGGGTGGGGGCGGAAGTTATGGTCTTGGAGCCGTATCGGTGAACGAACTTTTCCCGTATGTCAAGGATTTTGCGCCTGGCCGATACGCTGAGTTGAGCGATTCGATCATGCGCGGCCATACCTCTTCGCTTTTTGTCGACTTGGTCGGACCTGTCCATAGTAACGGTGCGACTGATGTCCAGACGGTTGCCCTTCATGTCACCAATGCCGCCGGACAAAACAATCTTATTTCTTTTGACGTACCTGCCGGCTTTATCACCCATATCAATGCCGGCGATGTTGCTCAGTTTTATGACAACAGTGCCCAGAAAGTCATCTATTCCATGCTTGCCGAAGCGAGTAAATCCGATCCGGCAAAATACGCCGGACTTTTGGCTAATTTGCAATCTCAGGGGGTAAACATTGTTCCCATAAGCGCTTCCGAGACTTCGCCATTACTTTTTACTTTGCACGAGCAGATGAAAAAAAACAACTTTTTACTTATGGGGCCAGAAGACGCGGCAAAGATAATGAAAGAAATGGGTTTTGATCCGCAGAAGACAGTCTTCGTCAACGCCGATCTTTTAAAGCTTTATACGGGTAACCCGTATGATCCGACCTATGGACACCTGACAGCAGATTCCCACACAGTTCTTGATCAGTTGGCGGCAGAACGAAACTTTATGTCTTTGGAAAAAATGTTCGATGTCGGAATCGCCCAGATGCCCGCGGCAGACCAAGCGCAATTTGGTTCGGGTCTTGACCAATTTTTGTATAGTAACGGCGTTTCTAATCAAACATATGACCTTCTAAGAATATTTGTCGATGCCCACTCTTCCCAGTCGATGGTGCAGGGTAGTTCGGAAAGATTATTCTTAATCCAGCAGTTCGATAATCTAATGAATAATCCGGAAAAAGCCAAGCTGTTTGCCCCAAATATTTGGGCAGCTTACAGTGATTTTACTTATTTGCAGGACAAAATTAACCATGGTATTCCGCTTGATTCTGCTAGCGCCGCTCGTGCTGCGGACATGATTTCACAGCTCCAGAAAGTACAATCTAATACCGATTATAGGGTTTTGGCTCTTCTTGGGTTGAATGAACATCAGACAGCTGCCGCCAACAATTTCACGCCCGTGGATGTTCTATCGGCAACGCCTGCGAGTAGTGAAGCGGTATTTTCATCGGATAGAGTCATTTCATTTTTACAGGATATTGTGAAACATCCAAACCTTTATAATGCGACAAAAGCCAACGCGACTTTGATAAAAGCGGCCATCGATGTTGTCCAGGCTTCCAAATCCTCAGCAAATGCAGCTGATTTTACTGCTCAGTTAAAAGCGATGGGAATAAATACCGATAATTTGTCAAGTGCAATAGCCGAGTTTAACAACACCAAGCAATGCGTCAACGGGTTTGTACTCATAAATAAAATCTTATTTAATGCGAATGTCGGAGTTCCGGATATGCAGGGCCTGGGTAAAGGGCAAGCGATTGATTTTATAGCTCCTTTGGCCAACGCCAGCAGGCATCACGGCATAGGTGATCCTCTTGTGGTAAATGGTTTGACACAGCAAGCTAGTGTGGGACACAATCTTCTTTATGAATATGTGAACCAAATCCAGCAGGTCCAGTCGGGGGACACGATGGTTTTACGATTCCGGTGGCTGGATACTCCTTCTCATAATGATCCGGGCCATATCCTTTATGTGCTTTACAGTGGTTATGATCAAAATCACAATCCGGAGCTCATAATCTTCGATACAAACGCCAATGGAGACGGAGTCTCGCAGATAAGGACGATAACATCCATGGATCAATTGGTACCTATGGTTGCCAAAGAAGCGGCTCCAAAATTTGCATACGCGAACGGTAATTTACCTCAACCGGAATTTGCAATCATACGTCCGGTTTCGGACTCGGTACCAATAAGTAATTGATCATCACTACAATGTTTTAAAACATTGTAATGATTTTGATTTCTACTTTCTATTTATGTAGGCAAGCGTTTGCCGGATTTTTTCTTTAAGTTGTAGAATGAGGCTAAGATTGATCTGCTCGCTATTTATCTCTTTCAAAAGGTCATCGATGTATCGGTGTAGAGATGGATCTTTATAATCATTTTTCATTTCCAGGTAGTAATTATTTATGAAATCTTTTTTCACTTTCGAGGAGACTTGCCGCAACTGCCAATCGATTTTTATTCCCGGCCATTTTTGGGAAACTTCATCCATGAGGGAATCAAGATCTCCACCGAGCATATACTTATCTCGGATATATCCGAAATCTTTTTCAGTCAGGAGTTTTGGCAGTTCTTCGGTCAAAAACCGGAAAAAAATCTCTTGAGTGAGATTGTCAGCCAATTCATCAAGCTCTCCGGGACCGAGACTTTTGTCGAGATTCAAAACATCCGCCAGATTTAGCTCCGAAATGGAAACGAACATATTTTTATTGTCTCATAATCATCTATAATTTGTAAATATGATGGAAAATGCGATTGTTGCAATTGAAGTCGGTGCTTCTGTCGAACCACGTACAAAAATACCAGATGTCATCTCCAAAGCAGGAACAGTCAGCGGCAAGCTACTGAGACACAGGCCCCAACCCGACAATTGGAAAATAATAAGGAATAACGAACCGATCGGAGAAGGCAGATTGCAAAAGAGCCTGCAAATATCAAAAGTTGGTAAAGAAAAAAAAGGCACGGCGGAAATATTCTTTGAAAAAGGTGTCGACGAACAATTTTTTTCCAATAGTCAAATCAGCAGCATAAATTTTACGTCAAAAGACGGAACCAATATTGCAATTATTAAAGGAAATGGCGGCGAATGGGAAGTTTCTATAAAAGACGAAAAATTGATAAAAGAGCTTGATAGTTTTTTGAAATGGCTTAATCTCGATATGGAAATGAAGAATATCTTTGATACGGTAATTCCCGCCGACGTCAGACGGACATTGACAATAGTTGGATTTACTACGCTAGCTATCGCCGGTACCGGCCGCTTTGCTATGACCCAATTTGGACCGAAAGAAATCTACGCGGAGACGATGCGACAATTGGTGGCCCAACATATGGTGCCACCAGCAATAGGGAACTACTTGGAAAAAAAACAAGTAACCCACGGCATAAAAAACGAATCTAATATTTCCGTCAAACGGTTTTCGCCTCTAGCCGCTAAAAACCCCGAGCTGGCCACTTCTTTTGCTCAGTCAAAGCTAGAACTTATTGCCAATCCCGATGGCTTCACCCAACAGTCCTTAACCGTCCTGGATAATCTTCAGACAGTCAGCGGTTTTTTTGATAAAAACGTTGTCTTTAAGTCCGGGAAAGATGAGGCATCGGCAATAAGGCTTGGGCTTTTAGAGCAAACCGATTCAAGCGGTAAGCCCTTATATGAAAGTCCTATAGGGTCGGGAAAATTTTCAAAAAATATTGAGGAAGCTATTGCCAACATTGCCCAGGAAAATTTTCCCTATTCGCAACAAAGTATTTATGATTTATTGCAAGCGATTCTTGGTTTCAATGGCGTTCAACTTATCACTCCGCAGGAAATTATTCAACAAGCAGGTATTTTAAACGGCGGCAAGGACATCAGCGCGAGTACCCTTTACCAGGCCTTTACATCTAATGAAAGTTTGTTTAATAGTAAAGGATCAATAAAAGGAAAATGGTATTTACGGGAAGCAATTCCAGGAGATCAGATAGCGACGGAGGACGGGCTTTCGGGGGTAATAATCAGTGTTTGTCAGACTCCCGACGGCAAGGATGTCAGGGTAATATTTGAAGAAATTAATGCCGAAACCGGGGAAATGCAGATCGTTGAAAAAGAAGGCAAAGATCTTACGGCAGGAACTATTGTCTATACAAGACCATAAGATTACTTGAAAAATAAATAGACTTATAGTATAATACCGGCTATATGGAAGCGAAAATAAAAATGAATCTTGGCGACCGTATCTCAGGTGGTTTGGATAAAGTAGATATGTTTTTCGAAAGCAAATATATTTCCTCACATAAAAATACTTCAACTGAAATAAGTAGGGAAGAATACCGGGAAATGCGTGATGGAATTATGGCTGTTGGATTATTTGTAGGCGCTTTGATAACTCTTTTTTCTCCATTACAAGGAAGGGAATTTGGAGGCTACTTGCTATCCGCCAGTTCAGGCATAAAGTTTTATCAGGCATACAAACATTTTGAAAAAAGAACTAATCTGGTAAATAATCGTAAAAAATAAAACGCCCATATGCACAATCAACGCAAGGAACAATTAAGGACGGCGGCTTTTAAAACCGCTCTCGTTGTAGAGACTGCAGGATCTGCCGCATGTGAGGCATTTGCTTTGTTAGGGATAGCACATGCTTCATCAGAACACCTAAATATGCCTATGATCTGGAATTTGACCATGATACTGGTGCCGTTTTTGATTCATATATCATTAAATAACTTAATAAAATATTCATTTTCAAATAAAGAAAAATCAGAGGGAGATGAAAAACATATACCTATTAAACAAATTGCAAGATTGGTTTTATCTCATGCGTTTTTGAAGCCTTTAAGTACAGAGAAATGGGAACCTGACGAATAATTATTTGTTTTCTTCCTCGACTCCAAGTAGACGCAGAACAACTTCTTTTCTGTACCTTCTATCGCCGCGGGAATTGATGCGGACGGCTGGCAGCTTGCCTTTTTTACCCCACCTTTTGATTGTCAGTGGAGAAACTCTAAGTAGGTCGGCGACTTCACGGATTGTCAAAAGATCCGGTAAATCCGAGAGTGATACTTTTTTAGATGATTTGTTGCCGACTGACATGGTTTGAATTATAAAAGCATGAAATTCGTTTGTCAAGAGAGGAGAATTTATAGACTTTTTTGATACTGATGATAATATTTCAGAACGTTGCTGCAATAGTTATCCCCGCAACTTCCGTAATGTTTTTGAGCCGCTTCTGAGACGGCGCTGTCGGGCCAATTGTTGCAGTCTGATGGGGGAGTCCCGAGGCGATTTTTTGTGATGACGGCAAATATCATGGCATTGTCAAAAATTACCCGACGATCAAGGTTTTTGGGTAACTGGGACTTCAAATATTTTGCAGCAGCGTCTTGTTCAAACTGAGATATCTGTAAAAGTCCCATTATTTGTTGGTCTTCGCCACTTGGGATTGGATTTTGGCAAACAGTTCCGGCATCGGCGGCGTCTTGGGGCACTATTCCGGTTTGTGTATCGTAGCCCATTCCGGTGCAAGAATCACCGGTTCCGTTAATCCACCAACCATAAGTATTATATATTTTCACTTTAGCCGGAGAATCGCCTAGACTCCACCACGCGCCGCTCTCTTCAGTTTGAAAAGCGGCCAGCAGGGCGGCCGGAATACACTCTCGTTGGCCAACATCCTGAAAAATTGCTCCAAGTGTCGTTCCGGGTCTGACGTCCGATGTGACCGGCGGGGGAACCGGCGTCGCCGTCGGCTTGGGGGTTTTCGTTGGTTTGATCGATGCTGCCGGTTGGCCGGGTACATTGGTTGGAGTTAGAGAAATTTGCCCAGAATCGCCGGCCGTGGGGCTTCCCGACGGGCCATTTCCCACCTCGTAGGTGTTCCCGGGGGCCTTGGTAGGCGCCACACCGGTCGGTAAATTAAAAGAATTCGAATTAGGATTGCCTCCCCATGTCTTTGAAGATAGGTTTGCCGGCAAAATGTTGAAGCTCAATAGACTTGTTATGCTTGGGAATTTTATGTTGGCCAAAAGCCCCTTGACGTTTTCTACTTGAGCTTGAGCTGTTTGCGGTTTTTGAGATATTGTCACATAGCCTTCGACAAGAATCAAGGCGATGATCATTCCGGTCAGAATTTTTAGTCTTTGGATAAGCATGAAATTAAACAGTTAAACGGTTAAAACATAAACTGTTAAATAAACAGATAAACAAAAAATTAAAAAGTTTTGAGTTTTAAAAGTTTGAGTGTTTTTTTAATAGTTTAAAAATTTAAGTTTAACCGTTTAGTATTGCATTGCCCTTACTATTAATATATATTATATATAAGAGGAATTTCTAATTTTAAATGAGAAATAAATTAGGTCAAGCCACGGTATTTTTGGCACTAGTTTTGGTCATAGTTGGCGCCGCAGTGACTTTTGGCGTCTCTTTTTTGACTAATAATAATAAAATCGCTAATAATTCGCGCGCCGCTACTTGTGATAGTGAAATACCGAACCCGGATCAAGCTATATGTTTTTGCAAAAAAGGTGGAGTGATAGTCTTTGCTACATCAGCTGCACGTAAAGCTAATTGTATGTCAGCGGAACCGTCTAGTTATGGGGGATCATACGGTGCGACGAGCTGGGGATATTGTGACCCAAGTGACCCTAGTGGTACTTATACAGGGGAATGTTCCGGTGGAGGCGGTGATACAGGTGGAGATACGGGCGGAAATAACGGTTCTCCAGCTCCATCAAACTGCACTACGCCAAGTTTAACATGTCTGGCGGCTGGTGTCGGTACCGACACAACTACACAATTTAGTGAAGACAAAAATAACATATATTATCAGGGTACTAAATGTAAAGGAACCAAAATAGGAGCTATAGCGGATCTTATTAAAACATGCTCTAATTTAGTAACAGGTGATTGTTCGTCTGTAAGTTGTGTAAATTTATTCGGTCCCTCAAATCCTGATGTCGATTTTGGAAGCAAAAATGTATATACAAAATCTGGAACCCCTGGGACATATTATCGTGCCGGTTGCCAGCAAACTGTAGATCCAGTAGTAGAATGCTTTCCAAAAGTACCTACCGGTACCCCTATTCCAACGGCTACCCCTCTTCCGACTTCAGCTGCAGGATCGATCCCGGGAGGCACAAGTTATAACGGACCAAGTTATAAATATAACGGTACCACCTATTTGAATTGTCTTCCAAGTTTTGACACTATGGGTTTTTTTGGCGGTTTGACGCCACAAGATCCGACAAACTATATCAAAAACTGTGTCAGCTATTTTGGATCTTCGGCACCTTTAATTTATGACGGAGAATTTTATCACTGTTGCAAAGAAATAAAACAATGAAAAAATATTTATCAATAATTGGAATAATGGCGTTAACATTAGTGATATCTATTTATGCAGGTAATAATATTTTTTTAGCCAATTCCCCAAATCTGAATCCAAATTATTTGGCAGATTTAAAAACAAAATTTAATAAAAACTTGAATTCAATATACCTCGCTTTAAATTCTTGGCAAAATCATGGTTTCGATCAAAAAAATACCAAGCAAAAAATAACACCTACTCCGCCATCATACTTAGGAAACAATATGAATTTTACTAAAATAACGCCAACATCTGGCCAAAACAGATTTGATCCGGCTTCAATACCGGCAAATCTATTTAAGCCATTAGCTAAAGGGGTATACGCTTACGACTCCGGAAACGGTAACAACATATTAAAAATCGACAATGGTACAGCGTATAAAGTGAAGCAGCTTAAATTGTCGGACGGAACGGTTGTTAATATAATTGATTTATCTGGACGGTAAACAGTATTGGTAAATTAATTTGACAAAAAAATTACAAATTCTTATTATGAATTAAAGGAGAAAAATTATGTACATCGGACCGTTTTATTTCGATACCAAAGAGCTTTTTTTGATCCTTGCCGCTCTTTTCCTTGGATTGGCATGGCTTTTTGGCTGGCCTTTGTGGTGGTTTGACAAGCGGGCTCTTATCACCTTGGTTGTCCTGATGCTCATCACCAAAGGTCTTTTACCATCTATTCACAACGAAGCATTTTTCATATTGGCTATCGTGACGATATTCCTGAGTCTATATTTGCCGATTTTCCAGGTAGTATTATTCTACTTTGTGAGTTTTTTGATGTTTAGATTGTTGAAAGTGATATGAAAAGAATCATATTGTTTATAGTAGTCTTATTTGGACTGGCTGTCGTGTTTTTTTTGACGAAAAAACTAACGGTTTTAGCTTATGTAAATGATCCGGCATGTAGAAACATACATTGTATTTCCGGTTATCACTGCGTCTCGGGTAATTGTGTAAAAAATGGCACGGGTACGGGAACGACAATATGGTGTACTAATTCGTCTGAGTGTCCTGCCGGTTATGTCTGCTCCGGAGCGATTTCCGGGGTAAAAAACGGAACATGTCAAAAAGGTGGTGGGGGAGGCGGAGGCACGACTGTTCCGACCGCGACACCAACACCCAAGCCGACCTGCGTTCCGCCTCCAGGATGTCTGTATGCGATTCCGCCGTGTAAAATTCAAATCACGACTAATATGTGCCCACTTTCCACACCGACTCCGACACCGGCGACATCCGCGTGTCCTCTCAAATCCCAAGGAGATGCCAATTGCGACGGAAAAGTCGATCTGACAGACTATTTTTACTTTGTTTCAAAATCATCCGGTGGGGTTGTACCGGCAAGCATCAATCTGGATTTTAACGGCGATGGTAAAGTTGACAGTGCGGACCGCTCGATCGTAGTCCAGTCGGTCCTGACAAATGTAGTCAATGCGCAGTAAGGGGTCTTATATGAACAAAAGTTTTTTGATAAAATCGGCGATCATTTTTGTAATTACCGTTGCGGCGGTTTTTTTTGGCCTGAAATTCATATTTTTAAATAGCTCGGGTCCGCGTTCAAAAGCCGCTGCCGACACGATAAACGTCAGTTACGACAATGCTTCGCCGACTGTCGCTTCCGGAAGCGCTTTTACCGTAACGGCCAAAATGACTCCTTCCGCCGACGTATCCATTCGCGGCTACATGCTTAAGCTTAGTTTCGACAAAACCAAATTGCAATTCCAAAATATAGTCTACAAATTGGGTACGGTCAGTGCCGGATTGGGTAATACCGATGCCAATGCCGCCGCCATAAATCAAAACGGAAGTATTTATGTCCAGGGAGAAGACCAGACGGCAACAGGAAGTATCGTCACCGCCAGTTCGACTACGGACCTGGTACAGTTGACTTTCAAGGCTTTGTCATCTTCCGGAACCACAGTGTCGGGTACAGGTGGATTCTACGAAATGGCCGCGGACGGAACTATCGAAACAAACTTTATCACTACGGTCGAGAATTTGAATGTAAATGGGGGCAGTAGTAGCGGAGGATCATGTACTCCATTTACCGATAATTTTTCCGGATCAACAAGATCGGATAGTAACTGGAGCTTCGATAATTCAAATGCCCCTGGAAGTACGTATTCAATAGTCAATGATGCCGCGCAGCTTAATATTCCTACAAGCACAAATTCGGCGACAATTTGGTATGGGGTAAACTCAAAAACCTTCGGAGGCGACTTTAGTGCGGAAGTGACAGAACTATCGGTATCTGCCGAAGCAGGGAAAAGCATTGGTCAGTCAAGCTTTGATTTTAATACTAGTACACAAAAATCGTTTAGAATTTCAAGAAATTCAAATGATTCAAAAATAAATTGGGTGGTTAATAATTCAGATACCGATTGGAATAATGCCCAATACGGCAGTGTCGACGTCGGCCTGACCAGTAATACACCGGTAAAATTCGAATTAGCAAGACAGGGAACTACGATATATATGTACTACGATCTTCAGGATGGAAAGGGATATCAACTTCTAAAGCAATTTACTAATTTCGCTTCTACCGATGGGTATCTTCAGATGGAGGTTTCAAACTGGGGCCCCAACTATCCGGCAACGACTTCGAGATTCAACAACTTTGCCTTGACCTGTGCATCTGGAAATACGAACTGCACAAGTTTTACGGATAATTTTTCCAATGGAAACAGTTCTATAGATACAAACAATTGGTCTGTTTGGACCAATAATAGCGGAACGGTAACTATTAGTGGTGGTGAGGGGAATATAAATAATCCAGATGCTACCGCCGATCATACAAAAAATGCAACCTTCTTAAACGGCAAACAAATTATTAACGGAGACTTTACAGTAGAAGCCGTATTGAATTCTATAGTTGATGCAAATTCTTCAAAAAATACTGGCAGCCTTGAATTAAGTATTACAGATCCGACAAACGGATTAAATTTTATTAGAATTGCTAGATATTATAGCAGCACAAATATAAATGCATATAACGCCACAGGCATTTGGCCGCCAACCAATAACAGCGATACAAATGTAATATCTAGCACTAATATCAATCTTACGCCTACAACTCCGTTAAAAGTAAAAATTGTGCGGACCGGTAACACAGCGAGTACCTACTATGATCTGATGGACGGATCAGGATATAAACTTATTCAAACATTTACAAACGTGTTTTCTGGTCCTGTAATTCCTCAAATATTATCTGTTAGTTTGGGACCAGATTATCCGGCCTCGACAGGAATTTTTTCAGATTTTTCTTTAACCTGTCCAACCCAGACAAATACATATAAAGTTATCGCCACATGTACAGCTTCAGATACTCAGGCGTCTCTAAGCTGGCCGAGTGTGGCCGGTGCCACGCATTACAATCTGAGAGCTGATGATAACGCAAATGGTTGGGTAAATGATTGCTCAAAGACACAAAACCAAGGGGATTCCTGCATGGATAATTTGAATGATAATTCAGCCACAATTACTACGGTACCCGGAGATAACTATAGTGTATGGGTTGACGGAGTTGGATCAAACGGTTCCGTAATTCAGACAGCAACGGGACAATTTGTTTGTGGGGATACACAAGTAACCGGCAATGTAATTCTGAATTTAAAACTCAAATTCCAAGGTATAGGCAGTGCGCCGACAGGCGACCTAAACGATATGAAAGTCAAAGTCACTTTGGCCGATGGAGGGTTAGCTTCGCAACTGACTTCTACAGGAGATTTTACCAGCGATTCAAACGGCATCTGGTCGGGGCAGGTAGGATTTAACGTTCCAAGTGTTACATCGACACCTTTTTCGGTCTATGTCCAAGGTCCTCACCATTTGACGAAAAAAATTTGTGAGGCGACACCGACGGAAGCCAATCCCGGCACCTACAATTGCAGTAGTCCGAACATTACCTTGACTAGCGGCGATAATAATTTGGATTTCTCCGGAGTCACTCTTCTTGGAGGAGATATTACCGGACCAAACGGTACCCAGGACAATGTGATCAACTCTATTGACTTGGGCTTTATTTTGAACAATCTCGGAACGACCGACGCCGCAAAATTGGCTCTTTGCGATATCAATCTCGACGGCAAATGTGACACTCAGGACTATTCTTTGGCTTTAGCGTCATTATCATTTAAGCTTGGCGATTAAGATGAATATAACCGAAGGAAAAAAAATTTATTTTTACCTACTGATAATATTTTTTGCCATTTTTGTCGGGAGCGGACTTTTCCTGGCTTTGGCCAACAAAGACGGTACCGGCAATCAGCAAGCAGTGGCGACCAGTACGGCAGGAAGCGGTCAACAAGATATTATTCTTGCAACGCCGGCACCAAAACAAGGATTATTTTCCATTTTGCCTTCCTCCAACACAACGTCGGTCGGTGATCAGGTGACGTTTAACATCAAAGCTGATTCCAATAACAAAAATATCGTTGGTTATGATCTATTGGTCTTCTACGATCCGTTGTCTTTTAATTTTATTAACGCCACGTCGGATTTGCCTAACTTTAAAATATACAACTATGCTAAGGCGAATTACATCTCATTGACCGCGATCAAGAACCCGCAAGACAAAACAGCCTCGACGTTTTTCAATACGGATGTCCTTAATCTGACATTCAAAGCGGTAAAAGTCGGTCAGTCGACTTTTTCTTTGAAAAGCAAAGCGGGGAGTGAAACGACCGATATGACGACCGACAAAAGCGAAGTCTTAAATCCGGCTTTAAACAATGTGACGATAAGTGTAAAATAGATACAAATCTAAATCTCAAGATCTAAACTAAATCCAATGCTCAAATGTCAAATAACAAATCAAATCCAAAATCTAAATAATAATATATTTGAATTTTGAGCTTTGGGCTTGATTTGACATTTGGATTTTATAGTTTGGATTTAAACTATAATATGAAAAATTATCTGAAAATACTTTTAGTCGCGATGATTTTCTTTTTGGTGACGCCGTTTTTTTCTGATATTTTTGCAGCGTCTCTGAGTTTTGACCAGACCACGGTGACCGTCGCATCTGGTGGGACTTTCAACATCGCCGTCACGATAGATCCGGGAAGCGACGCTCTTTATTCGGCCGATATATATTTGACATATGACGCCAGCTATTTAAAGCCGACCAACGTGGCCGCCGGCACTCTTTTCCCGACCGTGACAAACGATACTTCTACGTCGGGACAGGTTTATATTGCCGGGCTGGTCAACGATACCGCTTCGTCCGTCTCGACAGCCGGCACGGTCGCCACCATCACTTTCCAGGCTTTAAAGGATGGGACGACGTCGCTCTCGTACAACTGTAGTTCTTCAAAAGCCGTTAAAAACGATATCAATGCGACCAATGTTCTCAATTGTAGCGCCGACGGTACTTCGACGGTGACGATCGGGTCGGGAAGCAGTAGCGGTTCTTCAAACTCTTCAGGCTCATCAAATTCGTCAGGTAGTAGTAGCAGCACATCGCCAACGCCATCGGCCCTGCCAGTGACAGGAGCGACCGATTTGTTACCAAAATTTGCCATTCCCGGAGCGGTTTTACTTTTTGTTGGAGCGGCGATAAGACTCGTACTTTAAAATAGTTTGAAAGTTGGAAAGTTTAAAGGTTTAAAAGGAAAAACCTTTATTGCGTCATGCTGAATTCATTTCAGTAAAACATTTGAACCTTTAAACTTTTAAACTAATAGTTTATCATTGTATCGATGAACAATCCCAAATTTACGAAAATTGCGGCTATAGTCGTCGGAATAATCCTTTTTATCGTCATTGTCATAGTCGCTTTTCAATTGACTGGAGCGAAAGCGGCTGATTTCGAACCTCGTGACGTCGTCGTTGCCAACATTGCCAAGAATTCTGTCACTTTATCTTGGTCTACCGGCACCGACACTCAGGGAGTCGTCGAGTACGGTACGACCCCGACGAGCCTTAATTTTTTTGCCCCAGAGCCGTCCAAGACGTCGACTCACTCACTTGATTTGACGCTATTATCACCTTCGACAACATATTATTTCGATATCAGCATCGCTAATAAGAAATATGACAATGGTGGGGTTCCGTGGACTTTTACGACCAAGAGTGCCCAAGAATCGGTGGTCAGTTCGCCAACCGCCACCCCGTCGGGTTCGACCGGAACTAGCGGTTTGAGTCCGACCCCTGTCCAGACCTTGCAAATACCGAGCGGTAACGAAAATTGTAATGTGACTGATTGTAATGCGATAAAAGCCAAGCTTGGCAAAGGCTGTTCGACGCAAGATTACCTGCTTTGCGTCAAAAAGGTGACCCCAACGCCCTAATTTTAAAAAGTTAAGTATTAAACGGTTAAATCCTAAAAAAACTCCTAAACACTTAAACTTTTAAACCCCCTGAAGAGTATTTTTTATATAATTCCTCCCGTACTAAAGGGAATGAGAAGCTTAAAAAGGAAGTTAATAGGCGGCCGGATGATAAAGTCGAGAAGCGATGAGCCTCCGAAGGGAATTATCAACAGCAATAACAGAAAAATTCCGTATTTTTGCATTCCGTACCATTCTTTTGCTTGATCATGACTTAAAAGTCCTCCGACTATTTTGAAACCATCCAACGGATGAATAGGTATTATATTGAATATTCCGAGAACAATATTCATTTGGATTATCGGTAAAAAGATTAATCCACCTATAGTAGTTAAAAGATTAAGTTGTAAAAACATGAACAATCTTAGTAATAAAGAAAGTATCAAGGCTAAAAGAATATTAGATATCGGACCGGCTATCGAGATCCAGGCGGCATCGGTACGGGGATTTTTTAAATTGTATGGATCGAACTCGACGGGCTTCCCCCAACCAAAACCGACTAGTAAAAGGAATATAATGCCAATATTGTCAATGTGAACCAAAGGATTCAAGGTTAGCCTTCCTTGAAGCCTCGGTGTCGGATCTCCTAGAAAATCGGCAACCGCCGCATGGGAAAATTCATGAATATCAATTGCCACTAAAAGGGCAATAAGAAAAAGAAAAAAAGTAAGCGGACTGGAAAATAAATAGCTAATCATAAATTCAGTTTTTCAGTTAACGAATTAGCGCGTTAACTCGCAAAACCCGCTAACAAATTATTTTTAAATTGAATTACTTTTGTTAATATGATATCATAAACTCTTATGGATAATACTTGTTACCATTGTGGAAAGACAGTTCTTTATGGTCGCACCCACACTCATCACCGAGGTGTTGCCGGAGGCCGGTGGAAGAAAAGAGCCCCAAAAAAACAAAAGATTTTTAGGGTCAATTTTGTCAGGCTCTCAATCATTGAGAATGGAGTCAAAAAAAGAGTGAAGCTTTGCACAAACTGCCTTAAAAGAGTGAAAAAAGATGTAAAAGACGGCAAAAAACCATTTGTAACGCTCGCAACTACATCAAAAACGGTTAAGACTTAAACGGCTAAACCTTAAAAAAACTTCTTAAACCTCTAAACATTTTAAACTCCAAAGCAAATTTTTTTAACAGTTTAAGGTTTAGGATTTAACTGTTTTATATCTCAATCGGCTTCAGATCTCCATCAACTTCTTTGTAGAGTCGGTGTTTTTGTTCGAGCACCCTTTGAGTGAAGACAATTCCGTTCAGATGATCGATTTCGTGTTGGATTATCGTTGCTTCAAATCCGGTAAACCATTCTTTTCGAACTTTTCCCGTCAAATCCTGATATTCAAGAAAAATTTTATTAGCCCTTCTGACCGGACCCCAGATACGGGGGATAGAGAGGCAACCCTCAAGTTTTACTGGTTTCTTATTCTTTTTACTTCCGGGTTTACGAGTTAACGGGTTAACGAGTTTTAATATTTTCGGATTAATAAACACTTTAGCCTCAGCTTTAGGAGATTTTTTGATGACAAAAAGCGACAAGGAAAGGCCAACCTGATTGGCGGCTAAGCCTACACCCTGGGGGTCTTTTTGGGCAACAAGAGTTTTTTCCATGTCAAAGACGAGTTTCCGCACGCTGTCGTCGATTTTTTCGACCGATTTGGTCGGCTCTGAAAGAACTGAATTCGGGATATTGACAATTTTCAGCATATTTTATTAGGAATTTAAGCCTTCCAAGGGGCCACAGAACACCTCGTAGGTGTAATATGGGCCGACCCAAGGCTCTCTATATCCACAAATTATAGCAGAATTGCACGAATGATTATGTATAATTGAAGCTATGAAGCTTTCTTTGTGTCTGGCCGTCTACAATGAGGAGAAAAATCTCCATATTGCGCTGGATTCCGCCTACGATATCGCCGATGAAGTAGTCATAGTCGATGGCGGATCGACCGACAAAACGGTTGAAATCGTCAAGGCCTATGGTAAAAAGGTCCGAGTGATCGTAACCGACAATCCAGTTATGTTTCACAAAAACAAACAAAAGGCGATCGAAGCGGCAAAAGGGGAGTGGATACTCCAGCTTGATGCCGATGAAGCGGTAAGTAAAGAGCTTAAATCAGAAATTCGTACCATTATTAACAATAATTTAGAATCTAAAATTCAGAATTCAGAATCAAAAGAAAAAGGACCAAAAAATCAAAATTCGAAAATCAATTCTGAATTCTTAATTAATAATTCTAGATTTGTTGCGTATTGGATTCCTAGAAAAAATTGGTTTTTAACCGGTTTTTTGATGAAAGGGGGACAGTATCCGGACTATACGATCAGGCTTTACCGCAATGGCTATGCGAAATTCCCGTGTAAGGATGTGCACGAGAATGTTGAAATAATCACCCCTTCTGTCATTTCCGCGAAGGCGGGAATCCAGTCGAAAAATCACAAATTAGTTACTGGATATTTACAAAATCCCATTTTGCATTATGCTGATCCAGACTTTTCCCGCTATCTTATGCGCTGGGATAGGTATACAACAGCGGAAGTAGAAAGAATGTTTCTTGGTTCAAAAAGTTCGAAAGTTCGAAAGTTAAGTTTTTTTAAATATTTTATTTGGTATCCAAAAAAGACATTCTTTTTGATGTATTTTCGCCACAAGGGTTTTATGGATGGCTTTCCCGGTTTCGTCTTTGCTCTGTTTTCTTCGATAAGATTTTGGGCAATATATATAAAATGGAAAGTTAAAATGTTCGAAAGTTTGAAAGTTCAAAAGTAAAACTTTTAAACTTTACAACCTTCAAACTTTAAAACTATTTTACGCATTTACCTTAAATTCGACTACCTCTCCGTCTTTCATGACATAATCTTTACCGACAGTTGCGACAAGCCCCTGCTCTCGTGCCTTGGTCCAGCCGCCCGCATCCACAAACTTTTGGTAGGGAATGACATCCGCCTTGATAAAACCCTTTTCAAAATCGGTATGGATTACTCCGGCTGCCTGAGGTGCTAGAGTACATTTCGCGATGGTCCAGGCCCGAGCTTCTATAGTTCCCGCCGTGAGGAAGGAAATCAGTCCCAAGGTCTCATAAGCTTTTTTGATAAGCCGGTTCAATCCCGACTCAACGAGGCCATACTGTTTTAAATATTCTTTCTGTTCGTCGACAGTAAAAGCGACGATCTCTGATTCCATTTTGGCGCAAAGAAATATGAAGTGACTGACGGTTGATGATTGGCGATTAGTGTCATTCTGAACTTGATTCAGAATTTTCTCAATCCTATCTTCGGTCGCTTTTTTATCGGCTAGCTGTTCTTCGGATACGTTAAAAACATAAATAACCGGTTTTAAAGTCAGAAGATTTAAGGGTTTTAAGGTGGTCAATTCCTCGTCCGTCAAAGCCTGGGAACGGACCGGGATGCCCTTATCCAATTCGGCTTTTACTTTTTGGAAAACTTCTAAGGCGACTTTAGCATCTTTCGGAGCCCCGTCTCCTTTAAATTCTTTTTGCTTATCCAAGGTCGCCAGATCGGCGAGCATCAGTTCCGATTCGATAGTTTTGATATCATCGACGGGATCAATTTTATCTGAGACATGGGTGACGTTGGCGTCTTCAAATAGTCGTGACACGTGGACGATTGCGGCCACCTCACGGATATGTGACAAGAATTTATTGCCCAATCCTGCCCCAGTCGAAGCCCCTTTGACCAGTCCGGCAATATCGTAAAATTCGACGACGGCCGGGACAATTTTTGTCGTATTGACAACTTTTGCTAGGACGGAAAGTCTTTCGTCCGGCACCTCGATAATCCCGACGTTGGGCTCTATAGTGCAGAAAGGATAATTGGCGACATTCGCCACCTGTTTTTTCAACAAGGCGTTAAATAGCGTCGATTTCCCGACGTTTGGTAGTCCGACGATACCGACAGAAAGATTCATATCCCATATTTTAACAGAAATCGAAGCTATTTACTTATATTCTTTTTCGTTAAAGATTTTTTATTTGAAATTTTTCCAATTAGGTTTTATCGCCAAATACAAAATTCCAAGCATAACAATATTCACCAATAAAACCATTACCATACTTATGATGATTTGGTTTACATTAGGTACAATATAAAACTCATTAATACCTGTTACGAGAAAAACTACAATCGCTGAGGACAGTAAGATTGTAACTCCTATCTTTTTCCCTCTGAGTAGTTGAACTACTGCAAATATTTGAACAAAACCGGCAACAATACCAATAAGACTAATGTAGTTTTTAGTAAGAAGTATCATAGAAAGATATGTAAGGGAGTCAACTGAAAGTGCTACAGAAAAGAGAAGCATTACAATGAGCCATATTGTTATAAACTTGGGTCTTTTCATTTTGTTTTCGTATTTGTATTTATTCTCACAGCTTCTAAAATAAGTGATTTTAGAGCCGCCTCATCAATTGTATCATTTTCCAAGAAATCAATGGCACGAACAGACTTGCTATCTAAACGAGTGTTGAATAATTTATTTGGATCCTTAATCTGTGCACCTTTGGGAAATGTCAACCGCACAACATTCTTAAGCATTTCGCCTATGCATACAATGCCATCATGTGACCAAACAGGAACTCCTTCGGGTTTAGAAGGTTTTTTCCACTTTACTTCCTCTACCAACTCTGGATCAGCGTGTTGAATGAGAGTGCGAAGTTGCGACAACTTTTTGCTATGCCAATCATCAGTTTTTTTGATTATTGTATCTATTTCTTGAGATGGAGATTTCACTGAATTTAGTATAGCAAATTTACAAATTGTTTAGCTACAAATCTAGATTTGAACTATATTTTTATTGGAGGAATCGTTGAACTTACTATTCTCCACTGTTTATCTCGTGCAACAATAATTCTTGCTTTTCTTGGAGTCTTGGCAACAAATGAAAACCTGAATTTTATAGATGGGATAATGTTCTGACTATCCCGATTTGAAGCTTTGCCATAGTAGTTCATTATAACATTCTAAATCCAGTTGATAACAAAAGGATTTTTTTTGTATTCTTAAGTTAAAATGACCGAAAAAAGAATCCGCCATCCCCATTATCACTTTTCCTATCCGACCACGATCAGTAAGCACTATTCCAATATCCTTGTTGTCTCGATATTCGTCGTTATCTGTCTGTTGCTGGCTTTTCACTTTCTCCTACCGGCTTCTCACTTGAATATCGGACAACTTTCATGGGAAGTGATTTTTTCCGATAGCCTGGCGACGGTCATTCGCCTCATTGTCGCATATGTTTTAGCACTAATCGTGGCAATACCATTGGCTCTTATCGTCGTATCGACACCAAAAGTGGAAAAAATTCTTTTGCCTTTTTTCGATATTCTTCAGTCGGTACCGGCCTTGGCTTTTTTTCCATTTGTCGTCCTGATATTTATCAGATTTGGGATGACCGAAGGGGCGGCCATTTTCATTCTTTTTATGGCAATGCTTTGGAATATCGTATTTAGTACCATCGGCGGTCTAAAATCCGTGCCGGCCGAGATCACAGAAGCAGCAAGGATATTCAAAGCCAATGGATTCAAAAAACTCATATTCGTGACTTTACCTTCAATATTTCCATACATGGTGACCGGTTCGATGCTCGCTTTCGCCCAAGGTTGGAACATAATTATTGTCGCCGAAGTTCTTCACAATTATATCCCCGGCGGTACCGCTTCACAGGACCTGCCCGGGCTAGGAAGTTTGCTTGTTAGTGCCAGTTATACTTCAAATAACGCGGCTTTTTTGGCGGGTCTTTTAGTCATGGTATTAATAATTGCCACGATGAATTTTTTTGTCTGGCAAAGACTTCTTCACTATGGACAGCGATTCCGGTTCGACTAATATTGTCACTCTAAAATCAGTGTATAAAAAGTACGGGAATGAAGAAAATTTTGTCGTATCCGATTTTTCATTAAATATAAAAAAAGGTGAATTTTTTTGTTTTGTCGGACCATCTGGCTGTGGGAAATCGACCATTTTAAAGATTATCGCCGGCTTAGAAGAACCGACTTCAGGTTCGGTCGATAAACCTCAAAATATTTCGGTGGTTTTTCAGTCCGGGGCTCTTTTTCCGTGGATGAGCGTCGTCGACAACGTTGCTTTTGGCCTTAAAATGTCGGGGATCAAAACCGATAAAATTGAGGCGGTAACAGCTAAATACTTAAAAATGGTTGAGCTCGAAGGGTACGAGAAGAAATATCCGAGAGAACTATCGGGAGGTCAAAGACAAAGGGTCGGGATTGCCAGGGCTCTCGCCGTTGGCCCGGAAGTTCTTATACTTGATGAGCCGTTTTCCGCGTTGGATCCAATTACGACTGAAGAGCTTCATAAAGATCTTTTAGCAATTTGGAAGAAAAGCAATTTTACGATAATAATGGTATCCCATTTATTGGCGGAAGCAGTACATTTGGCCGACCGGATCGGGATTATGAATGAAGGAAGACTGGTCGGGTTGGAGGCGGTAAATTTACCACGGCCCCGTCCCGATAATCCCGAAAAGGTCACGTCGTTGATAAAAACCATTCGCGGTAAATTCTTTTAAAGGATTCTTGCCTGTAAAAATATTATAATTGTTAGCTTATGTCGAAACTTATATCTATTTGGAAAAAATTGAGAATTTTTCTAAAGAAAAAACGCAAAAAAATAAAGATTACCTTGTCCATAGCCATGATTCTGATTCTGATAATCGGAGTTTTCGACATTTCCATCCTGGGCCAGGTGACCGACTTTTTTCTTCACCCTCTTTTGGGAGAAAAAAATACCTTGCAGCTAGAATCTGTGTATTTTGGGCTTCAGGACAAAATAGAGTCCGTTGATTACAAGCTTTTTGGATTACAACCGCCAACTTACTCGAGGCCCGATATGTCGGTGCCGGTCAAGGCAGTTATGTCTGAACAAATGAATTTAACGGATTTGAAAGTTTTTTCCGGTATGAAGGCCTTGCCCGGGGAAGGGAAATGGGAGATCTTAGGTCAGTCGATGGCCCAGTCATTCATACGACCGGACATCGACCGGCCCTATGCCATCGTATCTTTGGTGAAAATGAATATGAAAAAGTTGGGATTGGGTACGGAAGCAGGAACATACTATCCGGGCGGAACCCATGGAGTTTATGGGCCGGGAATCGTTCCAAAAAGTATTCAAGCCGCGGGCAGTTTAATGGCCGTTTTTAACGGGGGATTTCAGGAGAAGGACGGTCATTACGGAATGGTCGTCGGAAAAAAAGTCTACGTTCCCCTAAAAAAAGGCATTCCAGCCATATATTTGTATCTCGATGGGTCGGTCCAGTTTATCGATAATTACGTCGGTCAAGCGGTTTCAAAAGCGGTCGCCGCTATCCGCCAGAACGGACCGTATTTGGTCGACAACGGAGTCGTGACATCGTATGTTGAAGAAGGTCCAGACACTTGGGGCCGAACGACAACTAACAATATGTACACTTGGAGGTCGGGCCTGGGGATTACTCGCAATGGTAATCTTATTTACGCCGTCGGCAATTCCCTGGTGCCCCAGACTTTGGCAAGGGCTCTTGTTGACGCCGGAGCTTATAAGGCAATACAACTTGACATCAATCCTCCGTGGATTAAATTTATCGTTTTTGAAAACCAAGGCAACGGTCACTACCGTCTTTATCCGCTTCTAAAATCGATGTTGGGCGGCGAAAGGTATTTGTACGGCAACAACAAGGATTTTTTCTACGTGTATAAAAAAAATTAAGCCTTTCTTCCGTATTTTTCTTTCGAAAGTCTGATGATTTTATCCCGGTTTTCGTTTTTCAAAGAAGGCGGAGGCAGGGTGATGGCCGGAAAAGGAGCTGAGGTCATACCGTCTATTGATAACTTCATTACTACTTCATGTTTACCCAAAGACACCAAGTCATTTTCAGTATAAATTTCCCCGTATTCTTTGGACAGGACATAGGCGTCGCGGGCGCCGACGACGAATGAAACCAAAGTCCCGACGTTACCGAAAATAGCCCTCTGAACTTCTTCATCCAACTGTTCGATATACTGATTGGCCAAAGTCAAGGACAACCGGTATTTCCTGGCTTCGGAAAGGATTTTTATGAAAGAATTTGTCGCGAAATTTTGAAACTCATCGACATAAAGGAAAAAATCTTTTCTTTCGTGTTCTTTGATAAAGCTCCGGTTCATGGCCGCCAACTGTATTTGTGTAATGAGCATTGCTCCGAGAAGAGAAGTATTATCTTCACCGAGTTTGCCCTGGGAAAGATTGAGAATAAGGATCTTTCCCTCGTTCATAATATTTTCAAGATCGATTGAAGATTTGGTTTTTCCGATGATGTTTCTGATCATTTTTGAGGTCACGAACTGGCCGACTTTATTTTGGATAGGTGAGATGGCTTCGGCTCTCAGTCTGTCCGGCATCTTCGCATATTCTTTTTCCCAAAAGCTTTTCAAGACGGGGTCGGTCAATTGCGAGACAACTTTTTTTCGGTAATCGACATTGGCCAAAAGGGAAAGAATATCGACAAGGGTGGCTCCAGGGGCTTCAAGAAGGGTCAAAATAACATTTCTTAAAATATATTCAAGTCTTGGTCCCCAGCTATCTTTGTAAAGTTTATAAAAAATGGAGACGATACCGGAGGCGACCAAGTCCTTTTGCTGCTTATTTTTCACCTCAAGGACGTTGAGAGAAAACGGCCTTTCCATGTCGAAAGGTTCAAGATAAACAACATCGTTGAGGCGGCGCTTCGGGATAAAATCAAGGATGTTTTCCGATAAATCTCCGTGAGGGTCGATGATCCCTATGCCTCGGTCTTTTCGTATATCGTCTATGGCCATATTGGCGATAAGGGTGGATTTTCCGACACCGGTTTTTCCGATGATGTAGACGTGTTTACGTCGATCCTCGGTCTTTATTCCGAAAATCTGCTCTTTGTTTTTGAATTCCGTCTTAGCGAAAAAGTTGACATCCTTTTTATAGGGACTGTCCCTATCAGGGACAGTCCCTGATTCTGGAGCCGATGAAACTGGTAAGTTCTCCGGCGGTTCACCCAGAAGGGTTTTACCCCAAGCGATGTTTTTGATTCCGCCAAGCAGGTATCCAGGTGGGTGCCACAATGTCGCCAGCTCTTGGGCATTAAGGATTTGGAATCGATCTTCAAAATAACCGATTCTCCTTTCCTTGATCCTTTTTAAAAAAGCGCTTTTGAAAAGCCTTTTTCTTTTGAAGACGTATTGATTTCCTTCTCCTAGTGAAAAAGATCCGAATGTACCGGCCAGTTGGGTTAGATAAGGATATGGATTTATAGAATCGCTAGCTGACCCAACAAGGATCCGTATGGATGCCTTGCCGCCCTGGAAAGACGCTTTTTTCATGATTAACATTCTTTGGGGGTTTTGTCCGTACTTGGCGGCTGTCTCGTCATAAGCCATCTTGTGGGCGGCGGAAACCGCTTGGTCGGCCCAGGGAAAGTATGCTGGCGTGATTGCAATCTGGATTGCCATTTTAAGGTGGGGAGGCTGGCGCGACATAAAACCTATGAGAGATGATAAAGGGTCGACATCTTTGAAATCAAAATAAGTTTTGGTCGGAAGATACGTGTATGAATTCAAAGCCACTTCGCTGAAAGCCAGCCTTTGCGACTTTAAAATGACGTCCATCGGATCGCCGGTTTTTTTTGCGGTAGAGGTTGGAAAAGAAGACGAGATCAGGCTTTGGACGAATGTCTCTGTCTCTTTTGGTGTTGAGACGTAAAAATATAATGTTTGCGAAATAAGATACAGTTCAAAAGAGTAAGTCTTTGGATGAACAAAAAAACGCCTCAAAAGAGGGATATAGGGATAGGGGAGGAGCGATGCAAATATCTGGGTCGCCGACTCTATGGGTGTTTCGTCGTCTTTAGGGTTTCGTATCTGTAAAAACGAAAGCTTATCCATAAAATTGATTATAGTTTAATCCGGCCACGGAGACAACTATTCCTGCTCCCTTTTGTCACTTCCGTCCCGGGGACGGCATTTCGGGTCAATAGAGCGGGCTAAAACTATAGCAAAAATGACAATTATTAATGCGTATCCGATATACTCCAAATATTGCGGCCAGTAAATAATATAGATAGTTTTCAGGTTCGAAGGTTTTAAAGTTTGAAGGTTCCATCCATTCGCCCAATTGTTGATTTTCACGTGCGGCAAAATTTTTCCATCCGCGTAAGCCAACCATCCGGGATCGAAGGATTGATAAAGAATTAGCGATCGGTCATTGGCGGTCGATGGCTTGGGGAAAGATACTTCGTATGTAAAATAGTTTGTTTTTCTGACTGTAAAATCACTGGAAAATGAAGCCTGAACACCCACAAAAGTATTATTGGAAAAATGAATTTGTTTAATGGCATCGTAAGGAAATGCGTAGATTTTCAGGTCCTGAAAAATATTTTTGGCCGGATAGTTTGCATACGACTGATTTTGAAAATTGAAAGAATACCCAAGGCCGTATTGGTAATGCTCGGGAATGATAAAAAAATTATCGCTTTTTGATAACTTGTCTTCTATTATGGATTGGTTCTTGGTATCGTCAGAAATGTAAAATAGATAAGGCGAGCCACTGACGTTTTTAGTCGTTACTTCGGCCAAATATCCGTATTTTTGGGAAAGGGTTGGGACATCGAATCCGAACTGATCCTTGCCACTTTGTTGTTTGTTGAATTCGGAGATCTTTATTTTCGGAATTCTAACACTAAGAGTATTTCCCTCGATTTTGTATTCCGGAATGAGATTGACCGTCTGGTCTTTATTTCCGTCGAAGTATGTCAGAAGATATGACGACGGCATATAAAAATTGTAATTTGCTGGGTTTATTTCCAGTTTTGAAGAAACGTAGATGTATTGGGAATCTTCGGTTATTTCCCAAGCTTTATCTGAAATATCGGTTTGGCTGGTCAGATTTAAAAAAGGATAATAATAATCACTTCGATTAATCGAAGTTGATTCGTATATCCCATTATTTTGATAGGCGGTGTCGCCGGGACTGACTTTTATATCGGGGCCTACTGTCTTGATATTTGATGCTACCGAAACAAAGTTTTTCGTTTCCCCTGAGTGACTTACTTTATAAAGAGCCAGATTTTGGGTTTTAAAAATCAAGGCGATTTTTGAGCTTTGCGATAAAAGGCTTTCGAGCCTGTCGGTATTCAAACTTTTATAAGTCGATACGACGGGAATAAGAGATTGATCGACCAAAAGATAATTTACATCGTATTTATCCAATATCTTTTCAAAAACCGGCAAATTTTCGGCCTCCAGTGCCTGTTTTGCTTCCCAGTAGTAGCTTTCCGAGTTGGGACTCCAGACATCAAAAGTGCGGCTTATGATGGGCTGTTCTATCCCATACCACAAAAATCCGCTTCCGTTGTAGCCCCAGTTGGTAAAAAACCATCCCCAGTAGGTATAGTCTGGAAGAAGGGCGATTCGCTGATTTTTATCGGGCTGGCTTTGAAAATAATTTATTACCTGCAAATAATCCTGAGGTATGGCGACTTTCATCTCCGGCGAGATGAAATAACCTTGAAAAGATGGTAGGGTATAGAAAAAAATAAGCAAATAAACAAATAAGCAAATAAACAAATTCAAACGTTTGTCATTTGCAGGTACCCTGGCATTTTGAGCATAATTTTTTGTGTCATCCCGAACTTGATTCGGGATCCGGTTTGGATGCTGAAATAAATTCAGCATGACATTTGCTCCTTTTGCGACAAAAAAACTATATACCAAAGAATAGGGGATGATGAATTTTGTGAAAGGCGAACGGAAAATCTGGTTTATAAAACTGTTTTGTCTAACTAAATCGTTGATCCAGGAAAAAGGGGGCGTTGCCGATAAAAGCGCCAGTGCACAAAGTAGGAAAATCAGAACGAACTCCCACCTCTTTTTTCCAATGAGACTCATAAGCCCAATGAGTCCAATTAGACCCATTAGATATGGTAAAACTCCCATCACTCCGGAAAAGTGATCCTTCCAAGGTGCAAAGAGATAGGTACCATGCAATCCTTTCAAATCGTAGTAAAATCCCTCAAGCCTGGCGAAATTGCCGATAGTTCCTTTCGACAGGTTTTGGTAAAAAGTCTGCTCGGTCGACATCTGGTTCACCTTGGCCTGTGAGACCCAACTTCCCTGGACTTTCAGAAAATAAATCTGGGGGAGAATCCAGAAGGAATTGACAGCTAAAATCAATAAGAAGGCTAGTATAAAGTATCTAGTATTTAGTATCCAATATTTAGTATGTTGACTTAATAATATTCCCAAAGCAATACATCCCAATACCAGTATATATACGACAAAAAGTTGTTGAGTATAGAAAGCCGGCGTTCCCAGAAGATTAATCAATAGAAATAATAAAAACGGGGCTCGTCTCGAGTCAATTCCCGTCGGTGCTCGGTCGAACAATACCCCTCCACTGCGCGCCGCCGGGAACCATTTCCTCTCGACACCCGTTTTGATAAGTTTTATAAAAATCCATATTCCCCAGGGCAAAAATGCAAAGAATGTCGAGAAAGCTTCAAAAGGAAGATAAAAAATCTGAACCGTTCCGAGGTTAAGCATGTAAAAAAGAGCCCCTATGAAAGCCGGCCACCCTGTCATTCCGAGTGGAGCCGAGGAATCTTTCAGAGATTTCTCCACGCGTTCCCTTCGGTCACTTGGTCGAAATGACATTCTCTCGTACCCCTTCATGTCATTCCCGCGAAGGCGGGAATCCAGACTTAATAATTTCAACATTCCTATTCCACCTATCGCCAGCATCAGAAAATGGTAAAAATACCTCACGATATTTGAAGGTAAAATATAGCTTATAATCCACAAAAATGTCGCGCGGACCAGATCCGTTGCGTGAGCCATCCCGGCTGTCAGTCCGAAGCTTTGGTACTCTTCCCAGACACTAAAAAAAGCCCTTTTGACGGCCAGCCAAGGATTGAGGCCGGTCGACAAAGCGTCCCAACCCAAGAGGTTCGTCCCCGGCTTGTAGTTCACAAAAAAAAGCACCCCGGCGGCTAGAAGCAGTAAAAGCTGGTATTTGTATTTACTGAAAAAGTTTTTCATGGGGTGATAAGTTAATTATAGATAAACTTCAACTCTTTCTTTTTAGCTTTTAAAAAGGTTGGATTGTTATTTTTGAACAATATCTTCTTGTATTCGAAATCCAATTTCCCGGAGTCTCTTTTTTCTGATAATTTTTTTGAAAACAGAGACAATTTTCTCATTTGTTTTTTGCTGTTTTTTGTTTTTTTGATTAGTGTCATGAAAGACTCTCTTTTGAGTTTGAAAAATAAATCTTTAGTATTCAGTCCGGTATATTTCATGCCTTCTTTAAAATCAGACGATTCTTTGTATGGGATTAATTTTTCCGACAAAATGACCGGTTTACCATAAGATAAGGCCAGTGAAAATGGGCCTGAGGCGGACATAAATACTTCGTATGGTAGGGCGACGAGGTCGGCCGCCGAGAAATAAGACGCAACTTTATTATCGGGCACGAATCCGGTTGTGACTACCCTGCCGCTCATTTTGGCGTGTTTCATTATTTTCTTATAAAATCTCTGATAGAATTTTTTATCTCTTAGATACGGATTCTTTCCACCTGCGACCACAAGCTTGGCATTTCTTATCTTAGATCTTGAAAATGAATCTATCGCAAAATCTATGCCTTTATAACCGTTTATATATCCGAATACCATAACTAGGAAATCTTTAGCCGGTAATCCGAGAGTCGTGCGGGCGGATCTTTTTCCTACGGCTTTGCTTTTTTTTGTAGCCAGCGACAAAACTTGTATTTTGTCTTTATCCACGTATTTAGCCAATAGAT
>JAJYIX010000043.1 GCA_021789865.1 bacterium | reverse complement strand
TCCTTAATTAAGATTCCACTTTCCGCTCCCCGACCGGTTCCAACCATGATTGCCGTCGGCGTCGCCAAACCCATTGCACAGGGGCAAGCGATAATTAGTACCGCGATAGAATTGAGCATTGCGCGGATGAATCCACCGTCAGGTAATACGTACCAAAGAACAAATGTGGCGATGGCCAGGATTATGATTATAGGGACAAAATAAGATGAGACGACGTCAACTAATTTTTGGACCGGTGCTTTTGATGCCTGTGCGTCGGAGACCAGCTTGATTATTTGGGATAAGACCGTATCGGACCCAATTTTTTCGGCCTTCATCACAATAGATCCGTTTCTATTTATAGTCGCCCCGATAATTTTGTCGCCTTTGCTTTTATCAACCGGTATTGATTCTCCAGTGACCATCGACTCATCAACGGCCGTCACTCCATCGACCACGATCCCGTCAACCGGGACTTTTTCACCCGGTCGAATTCTTATCAAATCTCCGATTTTTACTTCATCTACCGGTATGGCAATTTCTTTACCACTGCGTATGACTATTGCTTCTCTTGCCTGAAGACCAATCAATTTTTTTATCGCATCTGATGTGCCGGCTTTTGCTTTTTCCTCAAGGTACCTACCAAATAAAATGAAAGCAATAATAATTGTCGAGACGTCAAAATAAGGCATTGCTTCGATTCCCATTTTTTTAAAAATAGCTGGAAAGAAAGTGACGAAGACGGAGTATGCATACGCAACAGTCGTTCCTACAGCAACCAATATGTCCATGTTCGCTAAGTGATTTTTTAAAGCCGGGATGACTGCTTCATAAAATTGATAACCGGCCCAGATCTGAATAAATGTCGCCAACATGAATTGGGTATAATAACTTTTTATAACCCAAGGGGCTAAATTTGACAAAAAAGGAAACGTCCCAAAAATAATTAATATTCCTGCCATCAAACTGACAATTGATTTCAGACGCAACTTCTTTAATTCTTTCTTTCTTTCCCGCTCTTCCGCGCCCCCTGAAGAGCCGTTTTTACTTTCAAATATAGCTTGATAACCTGCTGTTTTCACGGCTTCAGAGAGTTTTATTTCTGGAACATTTCCATTTGTCGTCACGGTCGCTTCGCTTGTCGCCAAATTGACCACGGCGTCGGTGACTCCCGGAATAGTCTTTAGAGCCTTTTCGTTTGTGTAAACACACGAGGCACAATGCATCCCTTTAATAAAGAAAGTTATTTTCATGATCGTTTTTGGCCCAAAAAGTACCAAATTACAAAGACGATACCACCGGCTCCTAGCAATATAACCACAATCTTATCCGGACTCATACTTGTTTTTTCTTCATAATTTCCATAATTTCATCGATAGCGGATTTTGTTTTTCCTTTCCTTATGGCGTCAGCGACGCATGTATTCAAGTGATTTTCGAGAATCAAATCACTTGTAGCTTTCAGCGCTTCCTGGATGGCGATAATTTGATGAATAATGTCGATGCAATATTCGTGATTGTCTACCATTTTGATCACCTTTTCAAGGTGTCCCTTGCTTATTTTAAGACGATGGTCGATTCTTTCCTCGGTGTCTTTTGGTCTGTATGTCATATATCCCCCCTATAGGGATATATTAACAAATTTGTTCATTTTGTCAACGGATTTTTTACCAAAAAATATTCCTCTTGACAGTGAACAAATGTTTACTATAATTTAAATATCAAGAAAACAATAAAAAATTAAGCTACTGAACTTTTTGATGTTTCTTTTACCTTTGACATTTAAGATTTATCAGTTAAATTATTTATAGTGTGTCTACAGAGAGATTAAATAGTCTTAAGAAATTTTTTAAGAAATACCGCCGCCTCCCTTCCTATTCCGAAATGCTTGGAATTTTTGGATTTTCCTCGAAAAACGCCGTGTTTAAGCTAATAAACAAATGGGTTTCTGATGGTCTGCTCACAAAAATCGATGGTAAATTGGCGCCTTCCTCAAGGTTTTTCGCCTTGCCGCTCCTCGGCAATATCAAAGCTGGCTACCCGATTTTGGCCGAAGAAAATAAGCAATATTTGACAATCGACGATTATTTAATAAACGACCCGACGTCAACTTTTTTATTGAAAGTATCCGGAGATTCATTGATAGGCGTTGGAATTTTCGACGGTGATATTGTCGTCATCGAAAGTAAAAAACAGGCTAATATTGGCGACATCGTCTTGGCACAGATCGACCGGGAATGGACTTTGAAAATCTTCAAGAAAGATAGAATGAAAAGAATTTCCTATCTTGAAGCTGCTAATCCCAAGTATCCGGCTTTCTATCCGCGTGAAGACCTGCAGATATTTGGCGTCGTGAAGGCGGTTGTGCGTAAACTCAACTAATTTCAAATTCTTATAATCGTCTTTTCGCCGGCAATTTCTTTGACCACCTCCTCTTCCGTCGTAGTTGCCAAAGTCTGATAACGCCCGATCAAGGTTAATATCAATTTTTTATTCAGATTGTCAAGTTCGGAAAAAATGTCGTCGAGTAACAAAATCGGCTTGGTCCCCGATGATTCGTGGAATTTCAACTCATTCAATTTAAGCCAAAAGACGCCCAACCTTTCCTCGCTTCTCGAACCAAAACGATGGAGATTTTTTTCAAGTTTTTTATCGCTAACATATATTTGGAAGTCGTCTTTCTGCGGCCCAATGAGCGTTTTTTTTACGATTAACTCTCTTTCCAGCGATTCCTGAGCTCTTTTTAACGTAAATACGTTTTTTTCATAAACGATTGAGAACTCGCGGGAGTCCAACTTCCTGTCGTTATTGACAAAATCCACATATTCTTGTCTTTTTTTAGTCAAATAGGTTGCCTGTTCTTCCAGATAAGAATTCCAAAAATCAAGTTCCCCTTCGATATTTTGAGTAAGACGATTTTTTTCAATGATTTTATTCCTTTTCCTCAACGCACTTTCATAATTGATAAGTTTTTTTCGATAAATGATGTCCGATGCTGATATGACTTTATTAAAGTATTGTCTTCTGTCGGAAGGTGATCCGTTGATTATGACCAGGTCCTCAGGAGTGAATATGACGACAGCCGGGAGTCCATCAACATAATATCGGTGGCTTTTTTGTAATTTATCGACATAAAATATTTTTTTAAAACCGTTTTCCGCCTGTGACCCGAATATTTTCAAATGACTGCCTTGTCTATCACTGTCGGCAACAATACCTTCCACATACATTTCGGATTTTTTAAAAGACAACAACTCTTCTTCCTTTTCCTCACGAAATCCACGCCCTTCCAAAAGAAAATGAATGGCTTCAAGGATATTGGTTTTACCCCGCGAATTTTCTCCGATGATGATTGTCAACCGCGAATCGACCTCCAAACTTTTATCGCTGAAATTGCGAAAGTTATGTAGGGATATTTTTCTAAGAATCATTTTCTGATTTTTTCCAAAAGAAATTTTGTTTCAATAAAGCTGGGAAGTTGCAGCAATGGTTTGACCAATTTAGCGTTAGCAACCTTAGAAAATACTTTTTCCCAATATTTTATATAAAAAAACGAGATATTGGAAAAATCGGTTTTGTGGGACAGGTTAAACCAGACGTTTTCCGGAGTATAAATTTTATGAAGAATATACTTCCGGGATACCCTGACCGTCTCCTCCAGGGCTTTTTTAATTTTAGATCTTTCAAGATGTTGGAAAAAATTATAGCTAAAAACCATGTCAAAGCTATTATCCTGAAAAGGAATTTTGGCGACGTCGGCAACTTTGATGAACTTTTTTATCTTTGGATCAGCCAAATCCTTGGCCGTCTCGGAAAAGTCAATTCCCCAGGCGTCGATACCAAAAAATCTCAACCATTTTATGAGATAGCCAAGACTGCAACCTACCTCAAGGCAATTTTTTGGATTATATAGACTCTTTATCGCCAACGCCCGCCCAAAGTTCACAGCATTGTGGAAAATTATTCCAGCTGTCGAATCAACTTTATTTAATTTATGGCCGCCTTTTTTACCGAGGTAGTAATCCCGGTTGTAAAAACTCGAATCGATGTGGAATGGGGCAATTACCGTCCCTTTAAATGGTTCTCCTTCAATAATATTTTCAAGATTTTCAAAGTTATGTCCCGAAGCAACGATTGCCGTAACGCCGATTCTTTTTGCCAGGCCGATAGCGGTCGGATCAAACGGAGCGTTTAGTCCCGGCGACCACTTCTTACCGATGATTTTTTCCATTTCTTCCCAGGTAATTCTTTCTATAGGCTTGGCTTCTTTGTATTTGTTGGGGTCGTGATCATATACGACGTCGACGTTGCTCAAGTTTATAATCAAATTGGCGTGATAATCACGAGCCAGGATAACAGCGTCGTAATCGGTCGACCAACCGGGTTTCCAACCGGCACCGATGGCAATCGGCTCACGCCAATGACTGATTTTCTTATCGTAATTTATGATAATACGAGGATTGGCAATGTCTTGGAAAATTGTTCTCAGTAAGTGAGCATTAAATCTCGTCGCATGAATTCCGAGCCAGTCAAGGTCTTCGTTCTTGACGTCGCCGATAACTTTTTTTCCGGCTTCGATATACTGTCTGGCAATTTTACCCCCACCGGCTACTAAAAGGAAACGTCTTCCTTTGACAACCTGGGTTCTGATGAGTTTATTCAACTTAGTGAGGAATTCTGTATCGACTCCCCCGCTCGGAACGATAAGACTACCTCCGACTGAAATGACGATTGGCGGTTCTTTTTTAAAGTTAAACATTTCCTAAAAAAATCCCCCGTTGTCGGGGGCTGATTTTACACTCGCTGTCTAAACAAGTTTAGAACTTGTAACTGCGATCATTTTAGTCAATTCCATATCCATGATTATACAAAATTCAACGAATTAAAGCAATCCTGTTCCGAGTCCAAAAATGGTTGCAATCAACCTGACAAAAAGGAAGGCCAGTGCGAGTATGAAAAACCCTATTAACCCGGTCATGATCCGTGCCTGAGCGGATTTTAGCTTTTCTGGATTACCTTGGGACATCATAAAACCGTATCCGCCCCAGATGAGGACAAAAAGTAAAATGACAGCCGCCAGCGGCATAATAAAAGACAGCATCCGTGAGATCAGGTCGCCTAAATTATTAATTGAAGGATCGAGAGGACCCTGAATGGTCGTTCCACTAATAGTCAGTTGTTGGGCTAGTAATTTCATTATCTTAACAGTCTATTAGTAAATTTTACGATCAGAAATCCTACAAAATTTATTAACAATACATAAAGTAAATATAACTCTGCTTTGTTCAGTATACCACCAAACCAACCGGTTTGATAACCTATAATGACATTGATACTGATAGGAATTCCAGCCAAGTATAAAATTATTCCAATAATGATCAGTATGGGCATCAGATAAGCCAGGTCTTCCAAATCTTTTTTTGAGGAAAACATATTCGACGATATTGCAAAAATTAAATAGAACAATATCAAATCAACGATCAAATTGTTATTTTTGATTAATTGAAAGTAAAATATTGCAATTAGGCTTGCTGTCCCAAAAAAGACCGGAGCAATTCCAACTAGAATTCCACGAAAAACGTCCTTTTTGACAAAACGTACTTCTCCTAATTTGATTTCATTGTCTTCAATCGTGGGAAAAATCGTCAGTTCTCGTACCGGTAAAAGCAGAAAAAGAGCAACTAAAAAATGTGCCAATTCATGAATTAAGGTTCCTGGTAGAAAAATCAGCGCCAGTAAGTAATAAACAAGATTCGTATTCTTAATAAATTTTGAGAAGACATAAAACAACTCTCTTATAAGCACTCTCGAAATAAAATATATCAATATTATTTCTATAAGAAAAATGATCATACTAAAGGAGTAAGACATTTAGGACAGATCGTGGTCGAGTTTTTGACAACCTCGGTCTGGAAATCGTTTCCGCACTTTTCACAATGAAACTTTTTCTTAACCGCTTCGACCATTTCGGTCTTTTCAATGTCGAAAACGAGTTCATTTTTATCGATTTTGACTTTGACCAGGTCGCCCTCTTTTATTTTTCCGGCAATGATTAAATTCGATATCGGGTCTTCGACCATTTTCTGGATCGCCCGCCTCAGAGGACGAGCGCCATATATCGGATCAAAACCGACCTGGACAACCTCTTCGACGACCGAATCTTCGTAAGCAAAACCCATATCTTTGTCCTCCAAAAGTTTACTGACTCCCTTTAATTGAAGATCGACTATTTTTGACATGTCTTCGTACTTCAAGGGCTCAAAGACAATGACCTCGTCGAAACGGTTGACCAGTTCCGGCTTGAAAAATTTCAAAAGCTCGGCCATGACTTTTTCTCGAATTGCCTGAAAATCGTTTTTTTTGTCGTCTTCCATCCCTTTTGATTTTTGCTCAATATTTTTGACTTTCGGCTTTCGGCTTTCAGCTTCTTTCTTGAGCATTTCCTCTTGGATCAATTTCGTTCCGATATTCGATGTGCAAATGACAATGACATTTTTGAATGAAATGACGTGACCTTTATTGTCCGTCAAGCGCCCATCATCCAAGATCTGGAGAAGGATATTAAAAATATCAGGGTGAGCTTTTTCGATTTCGTCAAAAAGTACGACCGAGTATGGCCTACGCCTGACCGCTTCCGTAAGTTTACCTCCTTCTTCATATCCGACATATCCCGGAGGAGCGCCTAAGAGTTTGGCGGCTTCATGCTTTTCCATGTATTCGGTCATGTCGAACCTGATCATCGCTTCTTCGCTTCCAAAAAGAATATCGGCAAGAGTCTTGGCAAGTTCTGTCTTACCGACTCCCGTTGGACCTAAAAATACGAAACTCCCGATTGGCCGTCCTTGGGATTTCAAGCCTGCCCGACCGCGTCTTATTGCCTGAGAAACAGCCGAAACGGCTACTTCCTGATCAATAAAGCGCTTATGGACAATATCTTCCAAATGGGCGAGCTTCTCTACTTCGGAAGAAGTGACTTTGGCTACCGGTATACCGGTCCAGCGGGAGATGATGTCTTTGATTATGTCGACACTGACAACTCCGGTAGTCTGTCCTTTTTTCAGATTGTATTCGTCTTGTTTCTCTTTAAGACTTGACTGCATTTCATCTATTTTTGAGTTTAATATGCGAACTTTTACCTTGTCACCTTTCTTTTCTTCTTCGGCTTTCTCTTGCGTTAACTGTTTGATCCTTGAATCAAGAGATTTGATTTCTTCAGGCAACGATATTAGAGGCAATCGGACAGCCGAGGCAGCCTCATCAATAAGATCAACTCCTTTGTCGGGCAAGAAACGGTCTCCCACATATTTTTTTGAGAGTGACACGGCAGCTTCAATTACTTCGTCGGGGATTTTTACTCTGTGGAAGGCTTCGTATTTGTCTTTTATCGCTCCAAGCATCTTTATCGCCGCTTCTTCCGACGGCTCAGGCACCAATACCGGCTGGAATCTTCGTTCAAGCGCCGGATCTTTCTCGATATATTTCCGATACTCGGTCAAGGTAGTCGCGCCGATTAATTGTATTTCTCCACGGGCTAAGGCCGGCTTGAGAAAATTCGATGCGTCAAGTGAGCCTTCACCTGATGAGCCCGCTCCGACGATATTGTGAATTTCATCTATAAAAAGTATTATTTGCCCGGCTGATGCTTTGACGTCCTCAATCAAATCTTTCATTCTTTCCTCGAAATCTCCTCTATGGGAAGCTCCGGCCAGGACACTCATCAGATCCAGCTGAAGGATCCTTTTCCCAATGAGCGGTTCGGGCACTTCTTTGGATACGATTTTTTGGGCAAGACCCTCGACAATCGCGGTCTTCCCGACTCCCGCCTCACCTACCAACGAAGGATTGTTTTTAGTCCTTCTGGATAAAATATGAATGACTCGTTCTATGACGTCGGACCTCTCGACGACCGGATCAAGTAAACCCTGAGAAGCTTTAGCGGTCAGATCAATCGTAAATTCATCGAGAGCTTTTTTCTTTTTTTCCGCGGCTTTCTCCTCTTCGGTCATCAAGCCTTCTTTTTTTCCAACGACCTGTTTGTTTACATCCTCTTTTTTCAATCCCAATTTAGCCAAGATTCTTGCCCCGGCACCCTCTCCCTCATCATATAAGGCCATTAATATATGCTCCGGAGCGATAAATTCAAAGCCAAGCTTTCTGGCTGTCACCAGTGCCATATCCAAGATTCTTTTCACCCTTGGCGAAAATTGTGGCTGGCCTTTCACGGTGGCCGGATTCGGGTTCCGCTTGTATATATTAGTCAGTTCTAATTCGATCGTTTGAGGTTGGATTTTGACATTGGTCAAAAACGTATAGATTTCGGAGTCGGATATTAGCCCATGAAGGACATGTTCGCTGTCGACAAAATCAGACCCAAGCTCTTTTGCTTTCAGCTGAGCGGCGACAAACACCCTGTTGGATCTTTGCGTAAGATGAGTCATTAGATCCATACTTGAGGATTGAGGATTGACTGGCTTACCAGTATTGTCATTGTGAGAAACCGGGTTTTCTTCCTTTCTTGTCATCCCCGACCCGATCGGGGATCCATCGTCATGGATTCCCGTCACAGTCGAACGTGGCTGGGACGTTTGACGTCCCGCCTTCGCGGGAATGACACCATTGTTATCATTTGTCATTCCGAACGATAACGTCTTAGCTGGAGGCGTTGAAGGGTTGTTAACATTTTGTCCAGTTTTAGGCTGTGTTGTCAATCCAGGTACAACCGAAGCGGTTGGATTTGGTGGCGTCGCTTTATTGTCGTTAATGTTAGGACTTGTATTGTTCTGTTGTTTTTTTATAAAATCAAAGAAATCGGCCATGAATTCATTATGGGCAAACTGGATCTAAATGTCAACAGTTGGTAATTGGAGAATGTTAACAATATGAAGAAAGTTTACTTGTTGGTTTTTGCAGCCTTTGTTTTTCTGATCGCTTTAATAATCATTAGTCTTTTTGTAAATACAAAAAAAAATCCGATTAGCCAGCAAGGCAGCACCATCTTGCCAACAACGGTTCCTTTACCTGGAACTGCGCAAAAATCAATACAATCCATTGGAACCGTAGATAACCAGGATTTTAAAGCCCAATATTCGCCCAGTCTCAATAAAATCGTCGTCGAAGAAAAAACTCCTCAGGCAAGGTCGAGTTTTTACCAGTGGGCCGGTCAAAATAACCTCAACAATGTTGTTCTCAACGGCGATAATGTCGTCTTTACAAAATCATCAGAGAGTTTGACACCTATCCCCACCCCAACGACTCCTGTGGATGATCTCAGTAACCGTGTTAAAAGCTTTTTGGATCTTTTAAATTTGTTAAATAGCAGTTCGGCAGTTGGATCCGGTGAACCCGTCAATACCAACCCAATATCGACGCCATCGCCCACACCAAGGCCAAACATTAAAAACCAATCCGACAACAGTGGCAACAGTTCTTCTGTACTTGGAGGCAAGATTTACTATAGCCAATGCAGCGATCAATATGGCAACGTAGGGTTGCAAGGTGGAACTCTTTGCCAGTGCGGATGCGGTGAAACGACAGTGGCAATGATTGCCTCTTCCTATCTTGGACAAAATATCAGTCCTCAAAAAATAGTCGACATCTATAGATCAAACGGTTATTCGATGTGTGGCTCGTACGCAGGTGATGCTAAATCGGTCCTCGACAACCTGGGATTACAAACAACCGATTATATCGTCAACGAAGATCCGCCAGTCTCCCAGAGTGACGTCGTCCCGATTCTAAGAAAATATCTGAATGCCGGTTGGACGTTTTTTGCTTTGACTTATTATAAGCCCAATGACGGTGGCGGACATTATTTCTGGATAACCGGAATTGACAATAGTGGTAACATATTAGCGTACGATCCTTATTACGGCCAATACAGTTCGCCGCCTTTGAATGAAAACCAATACAGTCCCTTTCCGGAATATTCCCAAATTTTTGGAGTTAAACTAAAATAATAATATGCCTCAACCGAATATAAGAATTTACATCATTTTATCTGGAATAATTGTCGTCGTTTTGATAGCGGTTTTACTCCTGCCTTTAGGTAAAAAAAATGTCAACCAAAACACCGAAACGATCAACACGAGCTTAACTCCAACCACAGTTCCAACAAATCAGAACAGCAATCTTCCAACTTTCGAGATAGGCATCAATACCGGCGCCTTACAAGCCA
>JAJYIX010000042.1 GCA_021789865.1 bacterium | reverse complement strand
GTACTGATAGTAGGCGGCGTCCATCGGGCCCCGGTGGGATATGCCCATATCGGCACGACGACGACCCACAAAACTTTAAGAGGGCCAAGAGGAGGGATGATTATGGTCACGGAAAAAGGTCTGAAAAAGGACCCCGACCTGGCGAAAAAAATCGATAAAGCCGTTTTTCCCGGACTGCAGGGTGGCCCGCATGACAATACGACTGCCGCAATTGCCATTGCTTTGCATGAGGCGTCTCAGCCGAATTTTAAAAAGTATGCGGCCCAAATAGTCAAAAACTCCCAGGCTTTGGCCGACACTTTAGTCGATGGCGGTCTGGAGCTGGTCGCCGGCAGGAGCGAGAATCATCTTCTCCTAGTCGATCTTACCCTGACTTTGGGTGCGGGCAGCGGAATATTTGCCCAAAAGGCTTTGGATATGGTCGGACTGACGATGAATAAAAACACCGTTCCCGAAGAAAAGTCTTCCCCGTTTTATCCCTCCGGTCTGAGGCTCGGGACACCGGCATCGACGACCCGTGGCATGAAGGAAAAAGAAATGAAGTTTATCGGCAAAACGATCCTGGAAGTGATCAGACTTTTGAAAAAATACCGGCTGCCCGGGAATAAGGAAGAACGCAAGAACTATATCGCCAATTTTGAAAAGGAAATGCTAGGAAATAAAGACATCAAGAAGATGAGACAGGAAGTCAAAAGAATGGCGGTCAGATTTCCGATCCCTTAATCCTTGACGCTGAGGACTGCCTTTGATATTTTTTCGGCAAGCCCGGGATAGAAAGGATCGGGAATGATGTTGTCCGGGGTCGGATTTTTTATAATCGACTGGATCGCATTGGAAGCCGCCTGTTTCATTTCGGGAGAGATGCTCTTCAGACGTCCGTCGATCACGGCCTTGAATATTCCCGGGAAAGCGAGGACGTTGTTGATTTGGTTCGGATAATCGCTTCGACCGCTGGCAACCACTTTGGCACCGGCCGCTTTTGCGTCTTCGGGCATTATCTCCGGAACCGGATTGGCCATGGCAAAAACGATCGGATCCTTCGCCATCGTTTTTATCAAATCTTTCGAAATCGTGTTTGGCCCGGAGACTCCGATCACGACATCGGCACCGCCGATAACATCGCGCAAGTCGCCGGTTTTTTTATCGATGTTGGAAAGCGATGCGACGGCCTGTTTGTAGATGTTTTGATTCTGTCTTTCGGATACCAAAGCACCGGTTCGGTCGACGACGATTACGTCCCGGACCCGGTCGCCGCCCGGTATTATTTCGCAAATATCGCTTTGGCACTTTAGTCCAAGGAGCATTTTGGCGACGGCCAACCCGGCCGCGCCGGCTCCGAGTATCACGACTTTCAAATCCGAATATTTTTTTCCGACGACCTTTGCCGCATTTTTTAAAGCGGCGGTGACGACGATCGCCGTGCCATGCTGGTCATCATGAAAAACAGGGATTCCTAGATTTTGGAGAGCTTCTTCGATCTGAAAACATCTCGGAGCACTGATGTCCTCGAGATTAATTCCTGCAAAAGACGGGGAGATGTGAGTTATGAAACGGATGATCTCCGTCGGATCCTGGGTGTCGACGACGATAGGGACGGCATCGATTCCGGCAAATTCTTTCATCAAAAGGGCTTTTCCTTCCATCACAGGCAGAGCTGCTTCGGGACCGATATTGCCAAGACCAAGCACCGCCGATCCATCGGATATCACGGCGACCGTCCGGCCCCGCCAAGTGTACTCGAAAGAAAGGTTATGATCCTTGGCAATTTTTTCTGAGGGAATGGCCACTCCCGGAGTGTAGGCCAGGGAAAGATCGGCCTTGTCTTTTATTTTCACGACCGGCCTCACCTCTATTTTTCCTCGGTGTCTTTTGTGGAATTCGATCGCTTGTTTGTCGCTTATTTTCATAAAAAGTAAAAGCTATTCTATCATTTTTCGAGAAGGATTTTTCCACGATAAACGAATGTCCCTTTGCTATTTTCCACTATGGAATAATTCAATTTGGCATTTTCGACCGGCCGGTTGCCGAGCCACCACAGGAGGTATTCGTAGTTTTCCTTGAACTGATCCTGGTAGTTGTCGAAAGGTCCTCTACGCGAAAGGGTATATTTTTTTCCGGCGGCGTCTTTGATAATCGATTTGCAAATCCGAAGCTCTTCGTCGTAGGAGATGAAATTAGTCGCCGTTTTTTGGCCTACAACGGCAAAGAAAATATTGATAGTCGCGAGAAAAACCAATATCGGAATCAAGAATCCGTTTTTAAGTTTGGACAAAATGACGGAAACGATGATCGTCGGCAAGATCAGGATAGGAACAAAATAATGGATGGGAGGATTTTTGTGTATCGTCAAGACGAATAGTCCGAAAATGAGCCAACAGACAATAATCTTCATGAATAACGACGGCCTTCCTTTGATTAAATACCAGGCGATGAGAACCAATATCATCAAGCTGAAAAACCACGGAAAAACTGACGGAAAAAAATTCAACTTTAAAAAGTTGAAAATGTCGACCATGGTTTGGTCGGCGACGGGACGACTGGCCAAGCCGAGAGTCTTGCCCGTCGCGAAGTTGACGAATTTGTACGGAATCCACAGAAGAAAATTTTTCGTCATCGAAAATCCGTCAAAATAATCGTTAATTAGAAAAGGAATCTGGGGAATGACAAAGGCTATCGTGCTTGCAACGATTTGCTTTTTGCTGAATTTTTTCAAAATGAAAAAGACCGCCAGAAAAAAAGGCAAGAGCATGAAAGAGGCGGCATGAAGGGTACCCATAAAACTGACAATCAAAAAAACCGGCCAAACTGCCCCTTTTTTCTCGTCGATATTACTGTGTATCGATACGAGAAAAAGGTAGCTTAAAGGAATGACAAAATCGAAAAAGCCGGGCAGCTTGTTGAACTCCAGAAAAATTGGGGATATCGATATAAGGGTTGTCGATATGGCAGCCGCCCTTGAATCGAATACTTTTTTGATGACAAAATAGTTCAAGGGGATGATCAGTATTCCAATCGCGGTCCAGAGATAGGTCAGTGTCAGCGGATGGAACCTGAACAAGGCGAATATTGGAAAAAAAAGATAATAAGGTGTCGCGCTCAATCTGAGCCAAGGGTGGCTCGTCAGTGGTCCCTGGAGAAGCCAGTGGCCCTGCAGAAGCCTAATGATTTCCAAAAAATGCTGACCAATTTCGGCCGTCAGAGTAAGCGACTGGTTGAAATAAAGCAATCTGAGAAAAGTCGCCAAAACTGTTGCGCCGATTATAGTCAAGACCACGTTTGTAATAAATTATAACAACAACTATTTTATAATGAGAATCATTCAGTTAACTAGTTAACTGAATAAATCAAGATTATGAAGAAAAGAATTCTTTTCATCCACCATTCGACCGGCGGTTTGCTGCTTTTTTTCGGAAGAGTCAGAAAGTTGTTGGCTGAAAAAGCGCCGGATATCGAGCTCTGGGACCACGGATACAATCTTTATTCGTACAAACCGCTGTCTTATCTATTTGGTCCTTTTACTTTCAAGACCGGCCTGTCCGATGGAAAAGGAAGGATGACGGGACAAGATTTTGACATCTTCATAAGCAACGATTCACCCAAAGAATATGCCGAAATATTTTCAAGAAAATCGGACGACCGGACTTTAAAAAACATTTTGGCGTTTAACGTCGTCGTTTTCAAAAATTGTTTCCCGACGACCAGGATCGAGACGGAGGAAAAGCTGGAAAAATACAAAAAATATTACTCACAGATTTTCAAATCGGTGTCCGAATACGCCAACAAATTCGTCGTCTTTACACCTCCGCCTTTGAGGGCCGAGAAGACCAGGCCCGAGTGGGCATCAAGAGCCAGGACCCTATCGGACTTTATCGTCTCCGAATCTAAAAAATACGGAAATATCGCGGCTTTCGACTTTTTCGACTTGCTGGCCGACAGTACCGGAGAAAACAAGAACATGCTCAGGCGCAAGTACTGCAATTTTTTCCTGTCCTCCGACTCCCACCCCAATGTCAGGGCGAATAGGGAAGTAGGCCTCGAATTCGCCGAATTTCTAAAAGCTAATTGCAGTTAACTAGTTAACTGTGACTTCTAATTCTTGGTAAGTTATCTGGTAAAATATGGATAATTGCCCGGTCGTCTAATGGTAGGACATCAGACTCTGAATCTGATTATCCTCGTTCGAGTCGAGGCTGGGCAACACTACTCAGCTTGAGCCGATATTTGACTTTACACCTCAGAGGTGGAAATAACACAGATGAATAAACTTATTACTAAACATAATAGTCGCTTCCTATCAAAAGAGATTCGATCTAAGGCGATAAGTATACTTTCGTTAAAAAAATGATGATAGATTATGAAAACAAAATTCACAAAGTTTAGTAAAGAAAATAGTATTCCTCAATGGAATAGTTTTTTTACTGCAGGAGATGCTTGGTTACAATCGTTACAAGTTCTAAATGATCACAAAGATGACATTGGGTGGGGAGTTTTCTATGTGAATCCATATGTTGTCGCATTTTGCTTGGAATTATTTGTTAAAGCAATTGCAGCGTACGAAGATCATTCCTTTGAAGGTAAAAAGTATTTCCACAGAACAACAGAGATTATAAAAAAATACAAAAAAATTTCAATTTTTAAAAAGATATTGAACAATAACTCACTTTTACTAATAATGAAGGAATATGAAAGTACTATCGATACGAAATTTGGTCAAACTTATGTCTCAATAGATGGTGATGATCAGAATAAGTTAATTAACGTAGTGTATGACCTCCGAAGTGAAATGTACAAAAGAACAAGACTAAGGTAATTTTCTTCGATAGCAAAAAACTTGTAAAATTTGTACTAAAAGATTGCTATTTTGTATGCTTATACCTAAGATGGTAAAAGTTTTTAAATGGACCTTTTTAACCTTATGGATTCTCTGCGCCATAACTTTCATTATTGGTCAATATTTGGTTCCACCAAACAATCATTTATTGCTGGGCAATTATTGGCGAGCGCTATTTGGCAAGAAGATTTATCTTTACATCTCAGAGGTGGGAAATAATTGAGGTGATGAGCTTATAGGGATAGTATAATTTTTCCATGGCGATAAAACGTAAAATCGTACCGGGCGGGGTAGACGGGTACATAAAAAAATGTCCTGCGGAAGTTCAAGGCAATCTCGACAAAATCCGCTCGATAATAAGAAGTGTCGTCCCCGATGCGACCGAGACTCTCAGTTACTTCCAATTTCCCGGCTATCACTACGATGGAAACTATTTTTATAACGGTATGTTTACTTGGTTTAGTTATAGATCGCCTTTCATAAGACTCCATGTTTATCCGGAAGTCATCAAAAACAACAAAAAAGAACTGGAGGAATTCCCCAAAGGAGCCGGGGCCATAAGCTTTCAGCAAGAAAAACAAATACCCACAAAGCTTATAGAAAAACTCGTCCGCGAAAGCCTGCAGGTCATGAAAGATAAGTCTTGAGCAAAGAAATTTAAATTTCTTTCGCCTCTTTTTTGTTTATAAATAAATCAAGATAATTCTTGTACCAAAATTCTCGACTGTATTCGATATTTTTATCTCGTTGATCTAATATTCCCAGTTCTTCCAACTTTTGCACTAGTTCATTTGCTCTCGGACGGGAAAGCCCGGTCCATTCCTCAATCTTTCTTACATTTATGATCGGTAATTTAAAAAGATTATCTAGAACTATTGCACCGGTTTTTACTCTTCTACCTAAAGATTGAATCTTGAGTACATCCCGTTGTCGTAAAAGGTTAATTTTCTTTGATATTTCTATCGCTTCTTCCGCAATAATTGCAACCCCATCAAGAAAAAAATCTAACCACACGGAAACATCGGCATTCTCCTGATGGTAACTATTTAATGATTCATAGTAAGCTTTTTGATTATTTAAAAAATATTCTGATAGATATAATACCGGGCGTTCAAGGATCCCTAATTTACAAAGGTAAAAAGTCGTAAGTAAACGACCAGTCCTACCATTACCATCGAGAAATGGATGGATCGTTTCAAATTGAGCATGAGTAAGAGCCGCTTTAATAAGCGGAGGATACTGATCTTGAGAATGCAAAAATTTTTCAAAATCGTCAAGACTTCTGTTCATCTCAAAAGGTGGAGGCGGTACGAACTTTGCCGTATTTGGAGATCCACCACTGATCCAGTTTTGCGAAATTCTAAATTCGCCCGGAGTCTTCCCTGGCGCATCAATCGTGTTTTCAATTAGAATCTGATGAATCTCGCGAATGAATCTTAACGATAGCGGGAATGATTCCAATCTTTTTAGACCGTATTCCATGGCGTTAATATAATGGACTATTCTTTCTACGTCTTGCGGGAACTTGCTTTCCATCTGAGCTTCGCTCTTAATGACGTCTACTATAGTTGCCTGTGTTCCTTCTATTTCGCTTGATCGAGCCGCTTCTTTGCGAATATACATAAATATGAAAAAATCGAGATCAGGAAGAAGTTGAGTTATCCCATCTAATTTTCCCAACATTAAAACCGCTTTTGCATGCAGTTGCTGGGTTTTGGGATTTAATGAAAACTGTTCCTTCGGGGGAAAGTAACTTGGTATGAATGCCTTATAACCTGCCGATTGTCGAACCAAAGTTCCGATTTTCATATAATGTAACATCTTGTAATTAGATGTTACAATTATAGCCATATAATGTAACATATGTCAAGAGATGTTACGGAACCACACGCATTTCTACTATAGTCAGTTGTGGTCAAAAAATAAATGGAGTAGAGCTCTTTGCTATAATGAATCCATGAACGCTTCTCAGGAGATAGACGCGATAATCAAAAAGGCTGTCGGTTGGAAGGGAAGTAAACTGTCGCAGCTTCGCTTTATAATCAATCACTCCGGTACCGATCTAATAGAGGAAGTCAAATGGAAGAAGCCTTCCAAGCCAGAAGGGGTGCCTGTCTGGTCCTGTGGCGGAATCATTTGCGTCGCCGACATTTTAAAAAATGCGGTACGGCTGACGTTTCCCAAAGGCGCCCTGATCTTGGATCCAAAAAAGCTTTTCAATACAAGACTAGACAGCAAAAGCGTCCGCGCTATCGATTTTTTCGAAGGGGGAGATGTAGACGAGTCGGCATTAAAAGCGCTGATTCGAGAAGCGGCAAAAATAAATACGAACGCAAAGTAAATAAAGAATGTAAAATTCTGATATGAATGACTACGAAGAAAAAGCCAAAGAAATCATAGAAAAAGTATTTTTCATGAACATTGCCTCGATGACGGAGAAGGGGCTTCCGTGGAACACGCCGGTATATTTTAGTTACGACGATAGGTTTAATTTCTACTGGTACTCGCCTTACGAGTCACAACATTCGGCCAATATAAATAATAATCCGGAAGTGTTTCTGACGATTTACCTGCCAGGTACTGGTGGGGTTTATATAAAAGCAAAAGCTCAGGAAATAGAGGACAGGTCCGAGGCCGAAAGAATATTGAAAATTTTCAAAAGAGGCGACACCGACGTCAATACCGATCCGAAAAATTATTTTGACAAATCACCTCTCAGAATTTACAAAGCGGTCCCTTATGAAACATACGTGGCGACACCTCAGACAGCCACGAAGTATGAAGGCTTGTGGGTCGATAAAAGGATCAAAATTCGTTTGACCAAATTTTCAGTATAATTTCAGATATCTACCTTAGAATCAACATTCTTATGAAAAAATTTTTATTATCGGCATTTGTTGTCGGGGTTTTCGTTTTTTATAGTTTGCTGCAAAGGCAGCAGCAAGCAAATCCATTGTCAATTAATACTCTGCCGGTATCGCCGACTCCAAGCCCGGCGTCAATACCGGTCACCGATTCTCCAACCACCCAAACCGGTGCCGGTGGGCCACCTACCGATACGGCGACTCCGGTTCAGCCAGGCCAATACAAAGACGGCCAGTATACTAGTTCACCGGTCGACTACTTTTATGGAACACTACAACTGAAAGCCATTGTCAGTCAAGGAAAATTAACGGACATTCAATTTTTACAGTATGCCCAGGACAGAATGCAGTCGATGATGATCAGCCAAATGGCTTTGCCTCAACTCAAACAAGAGGCGATTACCGCTCAAAACGCTAATGTCGATATGGTATCCGGAGCCACCGACACGAGCCAGGCGTTTATCCAAGCATTAGGCGAGGTTCTGTCGCAGGCGAAATCCTGATCCTATGAAAAAAACCGAAATAATCATGGATATGCCGGTCACGTTAGATTTGGTTCAATGCGAAGATGAAAGCATTTTCAGAGAAGTTTTCAATTTTTTTCATTGGGTTGATAAAACTTTCAGCACCTTCAAAAAAGACAGTGAAATCAGTCGCTATAATCGCAGAGAAATCACTATCCGGGACTTAAGTCTGCCTATGAAAAATATATTTAATCTTTCCGATAAGACCAGACGGGAGACGGCCGGATACTTCAATGTCGAAAAAGACGGTAAAATCGATCCTTCGGGAATTGTTAAGGGGTGGGCCATTCTGGAGGCTTCAAAAATCATCAAGAAAAAGGGTGTAAAAAATTTTTATGTCGATGCCGGTGGAGACATTCAAGCTGAAGGCGTAAACGAAAATGGTCTCCCCTGGAAAATTGGCATTAGGAATCCTTTCAACCGCCATGAAAACGTCAAAATTCTGAAAATATCAGGAGGAGCTGTCGCGACGTCAGGTACTTATATCAGAGGCCAACACATCTATGATCCATTCGCTCCAGACAAAAAGATTACCGACATCGTCAGTTTGACGGTCGTCGGAAAAAACATTCTCGACGCCGATCGATTTGCCACGGCCGCTTTTGCCATGGGGAAAAAAGGAATTGGCTTCATCGAAACGACCGGTTTTCTTGAAGGATACATGATCGATAACAAAGGTGTCGCAACTTATACTTCCGGTTTTAACAATTTCATGGCGTAAACATATGAAGCTTATAGATGATTTTTTGGATAGAATTACGATGTACCGTTTACTTCTATATTTTTTAATCGGGCTCATCGCGTTGGCGACCGTTTTTTCCGCTTTCAAAGTAATAAATTACGATCCGATCGGGATTATTCTGTCGACGTTGTTTTTGGTATTTTTGAGTGGTTTCGTCAACGACGTTTTTTCAAAGGTATTTAATGCCCCGAAGAATGTCGAGTCAGCCTATATCACCGCCTTGATATTGGCTCTGATAATCAACCCAGCAAAAAGCATTCATGACTTTATTTTTTTGGCTTTTGCCGCCACTCTGGCGATGGCCAGCAAATACATTTTGGCAGTTGATAAGAAACACATATTTAACCCGGCCGCCATCGCCATCGTTTTGACCGCGTACGGCTTTGGTGGAGCGGCTTCCTGGTGGGTTGGTGACCTGGCGCTGATGCCGGTCGTTTTTATCGGCGGCTACTTAATTGTTAGAAAAATCAGACGGGAAGATTTGGCATTTTCTTTCGTACTGACGACGATTTTCCTGAGTATTTTTTTTACGATACTGGCCGGGGGCAACGTCGAATCTATTTTGAGTCAGGATCTATTGCATTCATCCCTGTGGTTTTTCGCTTTTGTCATGTTGACCGAGCCTTTGACAACGCCGCCGACCGGTGATCTGAGAACCCTGTACGGGATACTTGTCGGTGCGCTTTTTACACCGGAATTTCATTTGGGAACGATTTATTTTTCTCCGGAATTAGCTTTGGTCGTGGGGAACCTTTTTTCCTATTTGATAAGTCCAAAAGACAAACTGTTGCTTTATCTGAAGCAAAAAATCAAATTGTCAGATGATACCTACGATTTCATATTCCAACTTCCGAAAAAAATCACATTCCTCCCCGGTCAGTATATGGAATGGACCCTCGAGCACGCGCACCCCGATTCACGCGGCAATCGACGTTATTTTACAATCGCGTCTTCTCCTACGGAACAAAATTTACGAATTGGTGTAAAATTTTATCCCCAAAGCAGTAGTTATAAGAAAAAACTTTTGGAACTGACCGATTCGGATCCGATTGTGGCGACTCAAACCGCCGGTGATTTTATTCTCAAGGACAATCCCCAGGCCAAATACGTCTTTATAGCGGGAGGTATCGGAGTGACTCCTTTTCGGAGCATTTTGAAATATTTAATCGACCGTGGACAGAGAAAAGACATCGTCGTTCTATTTTCAAATAAAAAACAATCAGAAATAGTTTACCGTGACGTTTTTGACGACGCCTACCGCCAGCTCGGAATAAGAACGATCTATACTCTCACCGACACTTCGTCAATACCTGAGGATTGGGATGGAAGAAAAGGTCGGATAGACGGGAAGCTCGTTATGGAAGAAATTCCGGATTTCAAGGAAAGATATTTTTACCTTTCCGGTCCTCATCGCATGGTCACCGGCTTTGAAAATAGTTTGAAGTCGATAGGCATAGGGGAAGATAAAATCGTCAAGGATTTTTTCCCCGGATTTGTATAAAATATCATATGAAAGCGAAAAATTTTTCTTTACCGGATCAGTCGGGAAAATTACACAAATTGGCAGACTACAAAGGCCACTGGGTCGTCCTTTATTTTTATCCGAAAGACGACACTCCGGGCTGCACAAAGGAAGCTTGTGGTTTCCGCGACAAGCTGGATATTTACAAGAAGAAAAATATTGTCGTTTTAGGGGTATCAAAAGATTCGGTCGCCTCCCATAAAAAGTTTTCTGACAAATACCACTTGAACTTTCCAATTCTTTCGGACGAAGACAAATCCGTCATAAAAGCCTATGGATCGTGGGGTGTAAAAAAATTCATGGGAAAGTCGTTTGAAGGTGTTTTAAGGAATACATATTTGATAAATCCTCAGGGATCGG
>JAJYIX010000002.1 GCA_021789865.1 bacterium | reverse complement strand
TACTCAATCATATTATTTATAATAATAATTTGGGTTACTTATAGAATAAGTAGATTTATTATTTTAGGGCGTCAAAAATTTAAAATAATAAAGGCTGAGTACGGAAGCGGTACGGTATTTATAGATATTACTAATCAATTAAATAATTTTATTGTAGATAATAAACTTAATATTACTTTATCAAACGGTATCCCAGGCTTTGACCCTACTCCTGGGGTGGTAAAAATCGCAAATATAAAATATCAATTGAATAATAAAATTTTTAGTAAGAAGTATGTTGAAGGAAAACTTATAGATTTGCCTTGACACTTTATTAACAATGGATTTTCAATACCTTAGAGATAAGTCTTATTACGTAGATATTTATTTCCACCTCTGAGGTGTAAATTTTTATCGGAACGATGATGAACTTAAGTAGGAGCGATATATTAATATATCGCAAGAAATACGATATCTTATCGAGAAAACTAAGTGATTACTTACAAGAAAAACAAATAAGAGACTGGTTAAACAATAAAGATTATTTAAATAGAAAATACTTTTTAAAAATCTGCATGTGGAAATCGAAAAGACCAAAAAAATTATACGAAGATGAACTTAACTCAGAAGAAAGAATCATTAATATCACAAAATTATCTTTTCATTCAAAAGACGAATACTTCAAGATAAAAGTTCTACAACTCCTTAAAGGTGTGTCATGGCCAGTAGCTTCCACAATATTGCATTTTATGCAGCCAAGTAGATATATGATTATGGATTTTCGGGCTATTTGGTCTTTAGGATGGCAGCAACCAAAAAGCTATGACTTTTATTTTTGGACGAGGTACACTAAAACGGTTAGATTAATTTCCAAAAAAAATAAAGTATCTTTGAGGACGCTGGATAAAGCTTTATGGTTTTATTCCAAAGAAAATCAAAAATAAACATTCCCACCTCTGAGGTGTAAAAAATATATCTCTACTTTAATTAATTAAAGTATACATTTCATTCAGATAGATAAATTGCCGCTTCTAGAATTGAATATCTCTCAATTTTATCCTATAATATGGGGCTATGGGAGGACCCAGATTGGAAGCAAAAACAAACAGGATAGAATATCTCAAACTCAAATTCCCAACGATATTTTCACGGGAGACTTTCCTTAAGTCGGCTTTGACGGCCGCCGAGATAACCGGTAATGATTTGGATATGGCCGGACGGCATATCGCAGACCTCGGTCCCATAAAAGCTTTCAATCTTAGTGAAGAAAGATTATCAAAACCGGATGCAAAAGGCAGAGTCATCGATCTTGAGCTGCAAAGATTCGTATTCGGTAAAGTGGATGCCCAGGGATTCGAGCCGATATTCGGTATTTCTTACTATCGAAGACTGGATGATACGACCGGGACTTCGGATAAATTTATCATTAACCTCAACGCCAAAGGAAAACGCATACTTTTTGATTTAAAAGAAAATAAGGTTGGTATTGGTGCTATAAAAAATAATTTTGAACCGATATTATTGAAAAATTATGATACGGTATTTGATTTGAAAGATCCTGAATCATTGAAAAAAGTAGAGGAAGAGTTGGAAAAATTAAAGAAAGATATAAAAGTATTCGGATTTGAACTGACCGAGGATTTGGTTGCGTTCAGAATAATGGGAGGAGATTTTAAAAGCGTCATGGGAATTGTTTTGCCGAGGACTCTTGCCACCGAAAAAGTCGATGTCAAAAAAAGTGCCACGGTTTCCGCTCAGGCGAAAAGAACTAAGAGACCCGCGGGTAAATTGCAGATGCATCAGGATGGTTCAAAAATCATGCAGTTTAAAGAAACTCCGGTATCTGTTCTTGGCCGCGAATTGACTTTGTCAAGAGACAAACGGCAACGGATAGTTGTCGATGTTAAAGATTTTAGTTTGACACTCGATGAGATAAAAATATTATTTGAATTTTTTGTTAAAAAGAGCAATGATCCCGGATTCATGCAGGTTGCCACGGAGAGAAAGCGTTCGGCGAAAGAGTTATTTGAAGAAGCTAAGGCGGCCGGACTGATGGATGAAAACTTTATTCAGGAACTGGAAAAAACCATAAAGAGTTTAAAAATATAATATTATTTCCACCTCTGAGGTGTAAAATCGAACAAGAAGTTAAAGTTATTTATAATATTTGAATTATAAGACTGATCAGGAAAATAGTTCTTCTGGTAATCGTTTTATCGATTGTTTACGGGTTTTCTTTTTTCGGAAAAACCAACGAGCAAAAATTATCAAATGTCGGCATATCGCCAACCGCTGTCCCGAATTTGACGGCCACCGCTCAAGGCGCAGTCCTTGGAGCACGAACCAAGACCTCGGGATGCCAAGCGCTAGGAGCGCTTCCTGACCCCTCATGTACCCCGGGTCAAGTCATCGCCGATGCTACTAAAGATAAAATCTGCGTGCCCGGTTATGCAAAGTCGGTCCGCAATGTCACCGAATCAGTGAAAAATTCCGTATACCGTGAATATGGAATAGCGAGTCATAAAGCGGGCGAGTATGAGGTCGATCATTTAGTCAGTCTCGAACTTGGGGGAAGCAATGACATAAGTAATCTTTGGCCGGAAGCGGCCGAACCGACACGGGGATTTCATGAAAAAGACAAAGTCGAGAACTATCTTCACGACCAGGTATGTAGCGGTGGACTCAGTCTGTCGCAAGCGCAACAGGAAATCGCTCGGAACTGGCTGCCCATATATACTTTACTTAAATAAAGTAGGCTTATAATTGACTCATGCCATCGAAAATAAAATCGGCGACATTCGTCACCTTGCAATTTGTTTTTTTGGGATATCTTCTTTTGACGACAAACATTTATGGAATAAATATTTTTTCAGTATTCTTGATCTCTTTGGGAGGATTTGTAGGGATGTGGGCTATATATACGATGAGGAAATCGGTATTGAGGATTACTCCCGACGTCGATAAAAAAGCGACGCTTGTTGCCGACGGTCCCTACCGCTTCATTCGTCATCCAATGTACTTAGCTCTTATTGTCGCGGGACTAGGATTATTGCTATCAAACATGACCGTGATAAGAATTTTTGTTTATTTATTTTTAATTGCCGATTTACTATTTAAATTAAATTTTGAAGAACGGCTGTTAGACGGACATTTCAAAAACTACAAAAAGTATAAGGAAAAAACATTCAAAGTAATTCCATATGTATATTAAAGTCAAAGTTTTTACGAAAGAAAAAGAGGAAAAAATCGTTAAAAAATCCAATGACTCATATTGTATGTACTAGAGAGAAACCGGAAGGGGGATTGGCATGAAGAAAAATATTTGAATTGTTATCCCGGTATTTTTCTATTCCATCGGGGAAAATCAAGCTTAGGAGAGTTTCAGTTTTTCTTCAGAAAAGCGGCCTAGTCTTATGCTTGTATGAGAAGAGGGATATTCGGGTTGCTTCGGATGATAAAACGGTTTATTTTTCGCAAGCCTTTCAAATTAAGGGAAAATCCGAATATCAAAAAGAGACGATTCGCTGAAGTCCTTATTCCCACCCAGTCGCATTTCCCGTCGCTTGGAATCCATAGGATAAGAGATACTCCAAGAAAAATATCAACACTTTTTTTCTTTGATACTTCTTATTTTGCAGAGTCCTTTCCTTGAATAAACGATCACTTCCTGAACGTTATTTCTTCGAAGCAAACAGGCAAGCGAGATATGTCGCAATCGGGACGGCGGAGATTATGCCTATCGAAGTGACGAGAGTCCTTATTATTTCCGTCGCGATAATCTCTTGGTTGGCGATAAGTCCCAAGGGAACCGGACTTTTATAAAATAAAATTACCAAAGGAAAAGAAGCACCGATGTAGACGAGTATCAAGGTATTGACGAGCGAAGCGACGTGATCATGACCGACTTTCATGGCGTGGTTATACAATTCCCAAAAACCCAATCGATCGTTTGAGTCATGAAGACTTTCGACCACCGACGTCTGGGAAATCGTGATGTCGTTTAGGACGGCCAAAGCGCCGACGACGATTCCGGCCAAAAGGAGACTTTTTATGTCGATCTGTCCGCCAAACATCGTCTGCAAATAAGTGGCTTCTTCGGAGGCAAAGCCGGTCAATTTTGCCGACACGGTAAAAAAATATGCCAAAGCACCGGTCAGTGCCAGGGTCGCAAAGGTGGATATGATGGCGATGTGAGTCTTTTTGTTGAATCCGTGGGCCAGATAATAAGTGACCGGAATAATCAGAACGGCTCCCAAAAATACCGACAAAAGAGGATCACTGCCGGCCAAGATATTGGGGATGATCATTGCCACGATGACGTAAAAGGAAAATATCATTCCGACAATAGAACTCACTCCTTGCCAACGGGCGACGATAATCGTCATCACCAAAAATAAAAGCGCCAGGACGATGAGAGTCGGCTGTCGGTCGACATCCGAGATGTACATGGTCGTTTTTTCTCCGGGCACTTTGGATATCGAGACGATCACCCGGTCGCCTTGACCGTACTGGAGTTTGTAGGCGGTATTGACGAAATTATTGTCAAGAGTGAAGACTTGATTTTTTAGGTCTCCGGATTCGATTCTGACCGTCGTTTGGTTCGAGGTCTTTTTGACGACAACCGCGTCGGCCGCCGTATTGACAACGCCCGTCTTTGCCCAGGCAATTATGGGAAAAATCAACAATATCTCGATAAGGAAAAAGCCCAATAAAATTTTTTTGAGCATATGGCGGGAGTCATTATAGTCGTTTTCTAATCGATTTTCTATTCAGCTATTTTTAAGTTAAAAGACTATAATTTCCCTCATATGAGAGTCTTAATCGTCGAAGACGAGCATCGGATCGCCAACTCGATAAAGAAAGGCCTCGAACAGGAAGGCTTTGCGGTCGACGTCACATACGACGGGGAGGCCGGATACGATTTGGCGGCGACTGAGGAATACGACGCAATTGTCCTCGACCTGATGCTTCCGATGCTGGACGGGATCACTTTCTGTAAAAATCTGCGCCGGGAAAAAATTCACACGCCGATTTTGATCTTAACAGCCAAGGGTCAAATTCAAGACAAAGTGACCGGGCTTGACTCGGGAGCTGACGACTACATGGTAAAACCTTTCTCCTTTGAAGAACTTTTGGCGAGAATTCGTGCCCTGACCCGCCGCCCCAAGACGAGTCTGGAGACGAGTCTTACGGTACGCACGCTGAGCCTGAACCCAAGAACTTTTGAAGTCGAAAGAAGCCAAAAATCAATTCAGTTGTCGAGCAAGGAATTTGCCCTTCTCGAGTATTTGATGAGAAACGCCAACAAAATTGTCAGTAAGGATCAAATCATCGCTCACGTCTGGGACTACGACTCGGACATTCTCCCGAATACCGTTGAAGTCTATATAAAAAGCCTGAGAACCAAGATAGACCTTCCATTTAAAAATGAGAAATCACTCATCCAGACAGTCAGGGGGTTTGGGTATAAAATAGAATAACATCTATGTTCACTTCTGCGCGACTGAAATTAACCGCCTGGTATCTGCTCATCATCATGTTCATAAGCATTTGTTTCAGTTTTGTAATTTACAAAAGTTTGACCAATGAAGTCGAAAGATTCGGGAGAATTCAAAGACTGAGAATTGAGCGGGATTTCGGCGTTTATCCGGGTCCGACCGTCGTCGTCGATATCGATCTGTTGGCTGAGGCCAGACGAAGAATTTTTATCGGATTGGCCGTCATCAACGGCGTTATATTTATCGTCGCCGGCGGCCTGGGATATTTTTTGGCCGGCCGGACTCTCAGGCCGATAAAAGAAATGATCGACGAACAAAACCGATTTATATCCGACGCATCCCATGAGTTGAGAACGCCACTGACGTCTTTAAAAACGGCGATGGAAGTTGGCCTTCGTGACAAGAATTTTTCCATGGGCGACGCAAAAAACCTGATCAAAGATAGTCTTTCCGACGTCGACAAACTCCAGTCTTTGGCCGAACAACTTTTGCAGTTGGCCCAATACGAAAAACCCAAAGAAAACTTGAAATTCGAAAAAGTCGCATTGGCCCCGGTCGTCTCGTCGGTCGTCGGCAGATTAGCGCCTTTGGCGGTGAAGAAAAATATTGTTTTGGAAAACAAAGTCAGGGAAGGATTCGTCCGAGCCAATAAATACAGCCTGGCCGATCTTTTGACGATATTTATCGATAATGCCATCAAATATTCTCCGGATGGAAAAAAAATCACCCTATCGAGCAGTAGACAAAAAAACTTCTTATATATATACATCAAAGATCAAGGAATCGGAATCGCAAAAAAAGATATTCCGAATTTGTTCAACCGATTTTTCCGAGCCGATGCGGCGCGGGCCAAAGAGGGGACAGGCGGCTACGGCCTGGGACTGTCGATCGCCAAGCGAATCGTCGAGACCCACCGTGGCACAATAAAAGTTGAAAGCAAAATAAAAAAAGGGACGACAATTATCGTCGGTCTGCCATATTTCAGCTAAGATTAAGGTTGTCGTTTTATAATTTCGCAAACATTTATGAAGAATATCAGGGATTGGTTTGTAAAGATGACCCTTCTCCAAAAAATTATCGTTTTGGCGGTCGTCATCCTCGCAATTTTTTTTACGTATAAAAAGATTGCCGGCAGTTCGTCCGCGAAAGCGACTTACCAAACGGCAACCGCTCAAAAAGGAACAATAATTTCAACAGTTACCGGATCCGGAACCGTTAATTCCGACAACAGCAATAACATTACTACCCAGGCTTCCGGAGTCGTCAGCGCCGTTTATGTCAAAGACGGCGACAAAGTGAAAGCCGGTGACAAAATCGCCGAACTGGATCTCGACCTTGAAGGTCAGCAAAAAGCCAATCAGGCTTGGTCGGCTTACCTTTCAGCTCAAAACAATCTCAAAAGCGCCCAAGCCGACCTTTACACGACTCAGTCGACGATGTTTACCGACTGGAATACTTTTTTCAATCTGGCGACCGACTCGACTTATCAAAATTCAGACGGCAGTCCTAATAATACCAACCGTGCCCTTCCGGAGTTTCACATCGCTCAAGACAACTGGCTGGCATCGGAGGCAAAGTATAAAAATCAACAGAATGTCGTCGCTCAGGCCCAGGTGGCCGAAACGGCGGCCTGGAACGCTTACCAACAAGCTTCGTCGATTATCTATGCCCCGATCTCCGGTACGGTTTCCGGATTGTCGCTTCAAAAAGGCTCGGTCATCAACTCCCAATCGAGTAATAACACGTCGGCCACGACGACCAGCATTGCCGGCATAAAAACAGACGCCAAGCCGACGATCAGCATCGATCTGACGGAAATCGACGTTCCCAAAATCAAAGTCGGTGACAAAGCGACCGTCACCTTGGACGCCTTTCCCAACAAGACTTTTACCGGAAAAGTCATAAGCGTCGACCTGATAGGCGTCATCAACTCCGGTGTCACCAACTATCCGACGGTCATTCTTTTGGACAATAGCAATGATGAGATCCTTCCCAATATGTCGGCGACCGCCAACATCATCACCGCGACTAAAAATGATGCTTTGATGGTTCCGACGAGTGCGGTGACGACAGCCAACGGTGCGTCAACTGTTCAGGTCATGCAAAACGGCGTTCCTCAGACGGTTTCGGTCACGACCGGACTCACTTCGGATTCCGACACCGAGATTACTTCGGGACTCAAAGAAGGAGATACGGTCGTCACGGCGACTATTTCGTCGGCAGGAGCCTCTTCGACGACCAGATCGGTTTTCAGTAGCTTCGGTGGTGGAGGCGGTGGAGCCCGATTCATTGGTCGTTAATTTTTTCTATGCTCAGCGTCAAACATATTTCCAAAATATACAAGACAGGGGTCATCGAAACCGCCGCCCTGTCTGACGTTTCCTTCGAAATTGATAAAGGTGAATTTGTCGCCATCATGGGACCTTCGGGAAGCGGTAAATCGACTTTGATGCATATTTTGGGAGTTTTGGACATGCCGACTTCGGGGACTTATATCCTCGACGGACAGGAAGTCAGTAAGCTGACCGACGACGAAGCTGCCGACGTTCGAAACCGAAAAATCGGATTTATTTTTCAAGCCTTTAATTTATTGCCTCGAACGACGACATTGCAAAACGTCATGCTTCCGATGCGTTATGCCGAAGTCCCCGAAAAGGAAAGGGAAGCGCGGGCAAAAAAATATTTGGAAATGGTCGGGCTGGGGGACCGCCTAAATCATACGTCAAATCAAATTTCGGGCGGTCAACAGCAAAGGGTTGCAATCGCCAGGGCATTGTCGATGGATCCGGCGATTTTGTTGGCCGATGAGCCGACCGGAAATATCGCTTCTACTCAGGCTGAAGAAGTGATGGAGATTTTTCAACAGCTCAATGACAAAGGTCATACGATCGTCATGATCACCCATGAGCCGGATATCGCCAGTCATGCGAAACGAATAATCCACGTCAAAGACGGGAAAATCATCAAAGACGAAAAAATCAAACAATACAGGATAAAAAAACAAATCGTTAAAGTTTAAAAGTTCGAATGTTTTAAGGTTCGAAAGATCTAAGAAGTAATCGCTTTAAAACTTTTAAACCTTAAAACCTTTAAACAAATGAATTGATTTATGAAAGATCTTGTCGAAACATTTTTGGAAAGTATGACGACCCTGACCCTCAATAAAATGAGAACGGGATTGGCGATATTGGGTATCGTCATCGGGATAGGCAGCGTTATTGCCCTTATTTCTTTGGGTCAGGCCAGCCAACAGGCGGTCACCAATCAAATCCAGTCTTTGGGCGCCAATCTTTTGACGATTCAACCGTCGGCCCAAAGTTCGGGAGGCGTTCGAGGCGCGGCCGGCGGCGGAACGACTCTGACTTTAGACGATGCCAAAGCCATCGCTTCTGCGCCGCAGATTACGACCATCGATGCCGTGTCGGCGGAATTGACCAGGCGGGCTCAGGTCGTTGCCGGTCGAAATAACACCAATACCCAAATCGCCGGAGTCGATGCGACTTATCAACAGATAAGAAAAATCGATATGGCTTCCGGGAATTTTATCTCTTCGACGAACGACGCGACAATTGGCCGGGTCGCCGTCTTGGGTCCGACGGTCGTTTCCAATCTTTTTGGCGATAACGCCAATCCGATCGGTCAGTTTATTCGGGTCAACGGTCAGTCGCTTCGGGTCATTGGCGTGACCGTTTCTAAAGGAGGGACCGGATTCAACAATCAAGACGATATCATATACGTTCCCTTATCGACCGCACAGAAGCTACTTTTTGGCGTCGACTATCTTTCAAGTATCGCCGTCGAGGCCAAGACTTCGGACGTGATGACCCAAGCCGAAGACCAAATCGGTTATTTTCTTTTGGCTCGTCATAAAATAAGCGATCCGACTCAGGCCGACTTCAGCATTTTCTCCCAAAGTGATATTTTAAATACCGCGTCTCAGATCACCGGTACTTTTACAACCCTTTTGGGAGGTATCGCCGCCATATCTCTTTTGGTCGGCGGCATCGGAATCATGAATATCATGCTGGTCACCGTCACCGAAAGAACGAGAGAAATCGGATTACGAAAAGCTTTGGGCGCCAAAAAACAGACGATCATTCGTCAATTTTTGATCGAAGCAATCATTCTGACTTTCACCGGAGGGATCATCGGTATGATCATCGGAATTGGAATTTCATATGTTCTTTCCTTAGTGATGAGCCTGCCATTTACCGTTTCAAGTTCCGCCATCGTTTTGGCGATTGGAGTCTCCGGAGCCATTGGAATCGTCTTTGGTTGGTACCCGGCCCAGAAGGCAGCGGGACTACAGCCTATTGAAGCTCTAAGATATGAGTAAGAATAGGTCCAAACTCTGAATTTAAAATTATTTTTAATTTAGAATTTTTTAGAGAGGTGGTGATTTAAATGAAAGATAAAGGTAACAGCAACATCATAATAGCTATCATCGTCAGTCTCGTTGTCGGCGCTCTTGCCGGGTATTTTGGTGGTCAATACATAAGCCAATCACAACGTCAGGCGAGATTTGCCCAGTTTGGAGTTGGCCAAGGTGGAGGACTGCGGCAATACCCTGGAGGAGGCCCTGCTGCCGGAGCGTCTGGAGCAAGACAAGGTTTTAGACCAGTATCGGGAAAAATAATTTCTGCTGACAAAAACTCGATTACCGTTCAGCTAGCCGATGGTTCGAGCAAAATAATTATATTGTCGGATAAAACCGCCATCAATAAGGCCGAAAAAGTCGATCAGAGTGCATTGACGGTCGGGACGACAGTTGCCGTTTTCGGAACCGATAATTCCGACGGGTCCGTGACAGCTCAGAATGTCCAAATCAACCCGAGAGTGATAAGAGTCAATCAATAAAAATCCACTACACCGCTTTGATGTCTTTGCACCGAAGCGGTGTATTTTTTTGGTATTGACAATTGTCTCTTCTTAAACTACGATTAAATCGATATTTTAAGTTTAAATATATAAATTTTAATATAAAAATATGGATATTAATCCTAAACTCCGTAACTTTTTAGAAATTCCATATGACGAGCTGGAACGACTTAACCTCGCTTCCAAAAAAAAACGCACCAATGGCGCGTCGGAGGAAGTACTCAAAAAATATTACCTTGACTATTTGGAAAAGGAAAAACTTCTCAAAGCGGTCACAATAGGATTTTCAGACCTTGAGGGACGCTTTCACATGCTCGATTACGATAAGAAATTTTTTCTTTCGAACTTCGACAATCTAACTTTTGACGGCTCGTCCATCCGAGGTTTTTCCAGGCAAGCCGAGTCCGACCTTCGACTCAAAGTCGACTGGAGCGCTTTTTGGTGGCTCCCTTCGGATGTTTTCGGACCAGGAAAAGTCTTGATGATGGGTGAGATCTTGTCGCAGGACGGCGGTTTTTATGAAATGGATACTCGGGGACTCCTCAAATCGTACACAAAAAAATTAAAAAAAGAAAAAGGCTACACCGTTTATGCCGCCAACGAAGTCGAAGGTTTTCTTATAAAAGGTGACGACGCCGAGCAAAATTTTAACGAAACGGTCGGATTCCAGATTCCATCATATGGAGGATACTACCATTCTCTTCCAAATGATTCTCTAAAGCTTTTTATCGACCGGACGGCCGAAGCTCAGCGGGCGATGGGTTTTGAGAATGAAAAAGATCACCCGGAGGTTGCCCCGTCGCAGTTCGAATTAAATTATTCGTACTCGGAAGTCGTCAATGCCGCCGATCAAATTCAGATTTATAAACTGGTCGCCCGGCAAATAGCCGCCAATATGGGGATGACGGCGACTTTTTTGCCGAAACCCATCATGGGGATAAACGGCAGCGGCATGCATACAAACTTGTCGATTTACAAAGGTGGAAAAAATATTTTTTATGATAAAGGTGGTCGTGGTAAACTTTCCAAGTTAGCTTGGGATATGGTGGGAAGGATACTGGAAAGCGCCAACGCCATATGTTTGATTTTAAATAGCAGCGTCAACGCCTACAGGCGACTCGACCCTCACTTCGAAGCCCCAAATGAAATTAAAGTATCAGAAACCGATCGAGGCAGTATGATCAGGGTGCCGTTATTTTCCGAAAAGTCGGCCAGAATCGAAGTTCGAAGCGTTGGTCCGGACGCCAATCCTTATTTGACGATGTTAACCTTAATTAAAGTCGGGCTTGAAGGACCGACAAAAAAAGACGCTAAAAATAAACGCCCGAGAGTGAGTTATCTGCCTGGTGATATTCAAACGGCGATAACTCAATTCAAACAGAGCGATTTGATTTCGAAAATGTTCGGCGAGGACCTCAAGAAAAAATTCGTCGAACTCAAACAAAATGCCGCCGACAGAAGTCCCGTATCACTTGGAACAAAAGTCAAAAACGGCGAAGTCCTATATCATCACGAAGTATATAACCAAATGCTCTGGAACAATTTTTAATCAACGGCAACAATTTTTCTAGCAATTTCTATACCGTTTTCGATTTCACCGACGACTTTGACTTCTCGACCCGAAGAGATAATCCCGGTACCTTTCAATTTATCAGCCAATCGATTGGGGACTCCGATGACGTCGCCCATGATGATGAAACTATTGTCACTGGCGTTGGAAATTTTTCCGTCAATGACAAAGTCTTGGGACTGACGGTTTTGGGCAAATACCGACGGCGCGAGCATGATCAAACCGATGAATATAAATGGCAAAACTATTTTTTTCATTTTTTTCACCTTCTTTCTTGGATAATGATATTAAAGAAAAATGAAAAATAGATGAAAATTCAGATTATTTTTTTATTGTGTAGCCGAAACCTCTGATGGAGCGAATCAGTTTTTTTCTGAAACCGACGTCGATTTTTTGACGCAGATAACCGATGTAGACGTCGACGACCCGCGATTCCATTTCGGGCGTATAGTGCCAAATCTTGTCAAGAATGAGCTCTCGGGGTAGGACACGACCGGCATTCTCCATCAAAAAAAACAGCAGTTCGAATTCTTTTGGAGTGAGAGTGATGCCTTTATTGCCACGCTTAACTTCCTTAGTGACATTGTCGATGTACAAGTCGGCAACTCTCAAACGATTTTCGGGGGACTCCCGAGTAAGTACGGTATTCATATTTTATAAACTTACTCAACAAAAGTAATAGTATGTGAAACAGAACTCATTGTATCGAAATTATATTAAAAGACAAGAGTAATACCGGTAAGAAATTGGTAAGAAGATCAAAAGAGCTATTTTTCTTCGATTATTACTTTTTTCACTGTAACCGGGGTGACCGGAGTCGATACCTCTCCGGTATCGGGATTTGCCTTTACTGGTGCGTCAGCTATTTTATCAACGGTATCCATGCCGGCAACGACTTTACCGAAAATGACATAATTTTTTGGCATTTGAAGATTGTCCGCCTGCATGATAAAAAACTGACTACCATTGGTATCGGGTCCGGCATTGGCCATCGCTACCGTTCCTCGGGTGTAATCTCCTGTAAAGGGTTCATCGGCAAAACGATATCCCGGACCTCCGGTCCCATCGCCTTTCGGATCACCGCCTTGGATCATAAAGCCCTTGATGACCCGATGAAAAATGGTATTATCGTAAAATCCTTTTTTGGCAAGATAAATAAAGTTGCTCACGGTGACGGGAGTGTCTTTGACGTTTAATCTTATGGTGATGTCTCCGAGCGAGGTTGTTACGACCGCTTGATAATTTTTTGTTTTATCAACGATCGGGAAAGGTAATTTGCCAGACGATTCGGTTGGTTTTGGTTGAGGCATATTGATATTGGGCGACGACTGGCCGCCGTTTTGGTTGGAAAAAATAAAATAAGCGCCAACTAATAATACCAGACATACCGCGATTATTGAGAGCGTAAATTTATTCATTTTATAATTTTACCAATTTTAAATCTGATTAGAGCAACAAGAATAATGCCGTTTATAAGCAGATAAGCCGGGAAGCCCCAATGGGCGAAGTCCCAGGTTCTAATTACCAAAAGAGCGATACCGGAATTTATTATCTGCACGGAAAAAGCCGCGTCGCTTTCTGATTCGGGATGACTGTATGACTTGACAATCGTCGGTACCGACGCAAGCCCGTCGGCGATAATGCTGAATGCGATCGCGATATCACCGGCTTTAGTGATCATCCACAAAATTAATCCTGTTACCGATAGGGCTCCGCATAGTAAGTCGAAAACCCGGATTTTCCAGTAAGCTTTTCTGTTCGTAAACGAAGCAGCGATAACCAAAAGAGGCATAAATCCAACGACAAATGTCGCCAACGATTCGATTCCGACGCCCTGTTTGACTTCGGCAAAAAAAGCGATCATCGGCGCCAGCATCCAAAGAAACCAACTGACTTTATTCGGTTGAATTTTCCCCTTTAGAGTATCGATAAAATAACTGGAGATCCCCACGATGTTGATTATGACGCCGACAAAAACAAAATTCGGATTAATCATGGGTCAAAAATATCTATGAGTTTAGGTAATCGCAAATTAATTTTTTGGCTTTCTTCGCTCCGCCGGCTTTTTTCAGAGATTCACCTATTTTTTTAGCGTTTTTTTTGTATTTCTTATTTTTCAGAACCTGATCGACGATCTCCACAAACCTTTTAGTATCGACCGCTTTTTCCTTATAGTAAATTCCGGCTTCCAGTTGTTCGATCCGCCTGGAATTTATTCTCTGTTCCTGGATCTGCGGATAGAAAATCATAGGCACTCCGAAGTACATGCTTTCATTGACGCTATTCATGCCACCGTGACTTATGAAAAGATCGGCTTTTTTCAGGACTTCTATCTGTGGCAAGTGGTCCTTGATTTTGATATTGTCGGGAATTTTGCCAAGAGCCTTGATGTTTAAATTTTTACCGATGGACATGAATACGTCGTATTGCTTATTTCCAAATATTCCGATCATTTTTTCGTAGAAACTCGTTTTGTCGTTGAAAATGGTCCCCAAAGATATATAAATCAGTGGCTTTTTAGAACTTCTTTTGTAGCTGAAGCTGCCCTCTTTCCTATCGTAGATGACCGGACCGATAAAACGGAAACTTTTATCAAAAGTCCGTCTGGCCGGCTGGAGATAACTTGAGGTAAAAACAATATTGAGATCTTCCTTATTTGAAAAAATGTCGAAAAGGAATGGAATTTCTGCAAGACCGTTTTTCTTGTATAAAGAATTGAATCTATCGAAAATGTTTTTCATCCGATAAGGTTCTTTGACCATGAGAATGTAATCGCGGACCAGATAACGGGCAAAAAAAGTGATAACGGGAATATTTATTGCCATACTCGGAACTAGAGAAATGGCCGGAATCTTGTTTTTGGCGGCGACAATTTTTCCCCAAAGGGAAAAAGAATCGTGGATTATACAATCCGGTTTTTCCTTCCTGATGGCGATTTCCAGATAGGGGATGACCGCTTCTGTTCCATCTAAACTGAGCTCGGCCATTTTCATCGCGGAACTCAAAACCCGAAAATCGACGTCTTTGATAAACGAAGGCGGTGGATAAAACTCTGCCCCGATATCCTTTATTTTTTTGGAGAACTCTTTGGTGTTGTAAAAAATTACTTCATGGCCGTCTTCGACCAAAAGTTTGGCAATGCCAAGCATCGGATTGATATGGCCATAGGCTGGAGCGGTCAAAAAAATTAATTTCATCAATAAATTATATCATCGGAAAAAAAGACAGTCTTCATAAAAAGAGAGTTCCGGGGAACTCGTATCTTTAAAGTAAGACTTGAAGTTGGCGTCATACTTTGAAAGAATGAATTATTAAAATTTAAAATAAATACTATGACAGGATTCTTAACCAACATCGAGGAAGCGACTCAAAAAAATATCAATTTCCGCCAAGTTATCTATACCGGCCAACACGCTCAGATTGTCTTAATGCATTTGAATCCGGGCGAAGAAATCGGTATGGAAGTCCATACGGTCACCGATCAGTTTATCAGAGTAGAATCTGGAGAGGGAAAAGTCATCATGAATGATGAAGAGTCGTCCATAAAAGACGGTAGCGCTTTTTTAATACCGGCCGGAACCAACCATAACGTCGTCAATACTTCGGCGGACAAACCGATGAAGCTTTATACCATATATTCGCCCCCACACCATCGTGACGGCGTCGTCCACAAGACCAAGTCCGATGCCGAAGCCGACCGAACCGATTTTTTGTGAAGGTAAAACTGGTAAAATATTGACACCGTGAAAAAAATAATCGTCGCCGTAGTCGCTTTTATAATTGGTTTTTTTGGAGGGTATTTTCTTTTGAAGAATCTCCCCGACAATCGTTTAACCCAAGAGATTCTAAGTCCTTTGGGAATAAAAAAACGGGAAATAATCGGTTTTCTGCCTTATTGGCTTAAAGACCGGGCCAACTCGGATTATGGAAAATATATTACCACTTTGAGTTATTTCAGTTTAACAATAGATTCCGACGGGACAGTTAAAAAACTCACCAATCCCCAGGAAGAGGATCCCGGATGGAATGCCCTAAATTCAGGCGCGATGGACAAATTTTTTCGCAATGCCAAGTCCGACGGCCAAACATTGTCTTTGACAGTTTTTTCCGGAAACGAATCGACGATAGATCAATTGTTGGACAATCCGGTCACGAACGCGAATAATCTTATGGATGCGGTGACGCCTTTAATGAAACGTTACGGATTTACCGATTTGAATGTCGACGTTGAAAGCGTCATTCCCGCTTCCGATTCGGCCAGGGAAAATTTTACGACATTTATAAAAACCGTCAAAAGCGGTCTTGATGCCGAAAATCTTGGCACTTTGACGGTCGACGTCTCGCCGATAGTTCTCATTGAAAAATATTTGATCAACGTCAAAGAAATTTCACCCTTTATCGACAATTTGGTTCTCATGACTTATGATTTTCATTACCCGGGATCTTCGGTGACGGGACCGGTCGGACAAAACAGGGGCGGTGGAGTCGAAGCAGAATACGATAGTGAGACCGCCGTCAAAGAAGCGCTGAAAATAATACCAGCTTCAAAAATAATACTGGGAATACCGCTCTACGGTTATCAATGGGAGACTTTGGGCGATACCCCTCGTTCGGCCATCATTCCGGGGACAGGTTTTGTCGCGAGTGCCGGCAGAGTCGAGGAGTTATTGAAAAATTGTGCCAGCTGCAGCGCCAGTCTAGATAGCTTCGGCGAAGAACCTTATGTGATATACAAGAATCAAGACACCGGTACCTACACCCAGATTTTTTATGCCGACAAAAATTCCGTATCCGCCAAAATAAAACTAGCCACCCAGTACCATCTCGGTGGTGCAGCCCTTTGGGCTTTGGGGTATGAAGGATCGGACACCCTCTCTCCGCTATCCACCTATAAAGTCTCCAGTTTTTGACGGACCGTCAAAAAGGAATTTTTTACCAGCCTTGATATCGAATACCTGACTGACATTATTTTCGTCTTCGAATCCGAATTTTGCGCTGCCCTGCAGCGCATCTATTGTCACTTGGTCCTTTTTTTCGTCGACGGCGACTTCAAAACGTCCATTTTCGACAAGAAGGACTCCGTCGGCAACCCGGACGGACAAAGGCGAGTCGCCGTTTTTTTCATAAACAATGTCCCCTTTGGACTGGGAAAAGACCAGATTGCTGGGTAAGGTCTGGACTATGGACAAGGACGAATTACTTTTTTCTTCGATGGCCGCGAGGTTGGAAAAGACGAGCGAGATCGCACCATTTTTGCCGGTATTCAACAGTTCTCCTTGGGACACCTCTTTCAAAGTCGAGATTGTAGCTGGCGCAGTTGCGACCCGGGATTCCCACATAATCGTTCCTTTCATGCCGGAAACCAATCCTTTAAGCGACTCTGTCGGAGGATTGGCGATAGAGAAAGATTCGGTTGGCAATTGACCGGTTTGTGTTTTTACCGGAATGACTGATGGCGGGCTTGACTTTGATAAAATGAAAAATCCCAGAGCGGCCAAAACCCCCAAGAGCAAAAAGAATCCAAACAAAGCTTTCATAGAAGAAAATTATAACAATAAAAAAACACTATCCGCTACGTAACAAAACTTAGAAAATCTTGTTTTCACAGATAGTGTTTTTTGGTTAGAATTCTCTTTTATTAAAATCTCTTCGAAAACCGCCACCACGATTCGGCCTTTCCTCACGAGGTCTGGCGACGTTGACGACGATTTTTCTTCCTTCGACATCTTTTCCTGACATTTCGGCAACAGCTTTTTCAGCGGCGGCCTCATCAGCAAAAGTGACAAAACCAAAGCCTTTTGATCGGCCGGTGTATTTGTCAGAGATGACGATAGCTTCGGTGATATCTCCAAAAGAAGCGAATAGCTCTTTCAAAGAATCATTGTTGATGCTCCACGGAAGATTACCAACATAAAGTTTCTTTTTATCCATTAATGTAATTCACCCCCTTTCATTTTTTTGTCTTAGTATAAATTAGAGTTTATTTGAAGTCGTTGAAGATTAGGCAGCAAACCGAAATAAAGCGCATCATTCTTTCAACCAAATCAAACCATCAATATTATACCACTAACCAAATGTAAACGCAAAACATTCGATGCCGGAATTCTCGAATTTGAGATTAAGGATATGATTTTCCTTGCCGGGCAAATCGACGATATCGTAAAGCCTGTCGGAGTCGAGAATGATTTCTTTAATCAGCCTGTTATCCAGATAAACCGCCACTTTGTCGCCGATTTTCCCCGGGTGGATGACCAGGTATACGTGTTTAGCCCGGAAATTGAATGTTAACTCCGAATTTTTGACCGTTTCAGCGTACTGTCCGCGAATATTCCATCGCCCTTTAAAAGCGAAAGAATCGGGGGGAAGTCCTCCGGGTGATGAAAAATTCTGAACGCCACCGGCGACCTGGCCGTTGGCGTTCCGATCCATTCGGTTTAATCCGACGTAAGTCTCCGGAGTGATCGCCCCTTTGGGAGTTTCGTCTTTTATATTGGATAGTGGCATGTTGGTGTTTTTTCCCGTTTCCGCCAAAAGTTCCTGAATATATTTTTCGGTTGTGCCGTAGTCGCCTTCGCCAAAATTGGTATGACGGATATTGCCTTTGGCATCAATTAAATATTCGGCCGGCCAGTACTCGTTGTTATAGGCGTTCCATGTCATATAACCGTTGTCCTGGGCGACCGGATACGTGATCCCAAATCTTTTTATCGCGTGCCGGACGTTAGCGGTGTTTTTTTCAAACGCGAATTCAGGGGTATGTACTCCGACGATAACAAAACCCATGTCATGATATTTTTTGTACCAAGCAGTCAAATGAGGAAGGGTCCGGATACAGTTGATACAGGTATAGGTCCAAAAATCGACCAAAACCACTTTGCCTTTCAAGGTTTTCATCGTCAAAGGTCGGTTGTCGGTGTTTAGCCAATGACTGATTCCAACCAATTCTGGTGCCGGTCCCAAATCCGGCAACCGGCCGTTTTTTAAATAATGCAATTCATCAAGGACGGTCCGATTTGATTCGATTTTGGTCAGAAGATTTGAATAGGAGGGAAAAAAGTTGAGTAAGTCGGCTTCAATGGATTTATCGTTGCCGGTAAAAATGAGTATGGCCGTCAAAATCATGATAATCCCGAAAATCCGTTGTATTGACAAGGTATGTTTGTTTATAAATTTTGATTTGCTGAAAATGTGATTTCCGAAAAAAGAAAATATGAAAAGGGGGATTCCGGCACCGACGACATAAAATGTTATTACGGTTACCACGCCGGCATTGACCGACAAAGTCGCGGCCGCCGATGCGACCGTCGCCAGTATCGGTCCGGCACACGGCGACCATACTATTCCGAGCGACAGACCGGTCAATAGGCCTCCAAAAAAGCCGTCCCCGAATTTTTTCCCCGAAAATTTATATTTTGTTCCGATTTTACTGATTAATCCTTCGACAGTTTGGCTAAGGGAAGGGACGATCATCGTCAAACCGAAAAATCCGATGACGACGACCGCCAGCAGACGAAGATCGTTGGAGTCGAATGAAAATAACTTGACCAAATAAGATATGGAAAGAGTGAAAAAAGCGAAACTGAAGACGATTCCCAAAGTAATCCCTAAAGGCTTACTTTTTTTACCGGTAGCCGATGATGAAAGAATGATGGGTAAAAGCGGCCAGATGCACGGCGCAAAAATCGTGATGAAGCCGGCGATAAATGAATAAATTAATAAGACAACCATGATACTAATACCTATTATATAGCAGATTAAGTCACTTTTGTCTTTTTACCCTATGGGTAAGCAAGTAAATGATTGGAAGGATCCCCAAGGTGTTAAGGACCAAGATGAAAATAAACCAACCTTTATGACCACTGCGGGCGGCTCGATAAAGCGCGACACCTTTCAAAATTACTTCGAGAATCAAAATCAGAACGATGATTTGCAGAAAAGGCATAAATGTAAAAAACCCCGGCCGGTAGTACATACGATACATTTTATCGCCTCGGTTTGATAAATACAACTACAAATCCGGCGAAAAAGGTCAAAAAAAACTGAGTCCAATTGATGTCGGTAAAGTAGAAAACGCTTCTCAAGAAAGGAATTTTCATTATAAGAATTAAAAATAAAACAGTTCCGGTTATGATCGCATATAAAGACTTATTGTTGTTACCTAGTATCTGAAAAATGTTATCGGTCCGCGAAAGGTTTGTAATGATGAGAAAAATATCCCCAAAAACAATCGCCGCAAAAGTGAGCGTTCGAGCCTCGCCAGCGCCATAATCAAGTCTCAACGAGAAAAGAAAGATTAAAAACACGACGACTAAAAGTACCAGACCTTGGGTAAAACTCATAATAAGCGCCGACCGATCGATGAGAGGCTGATTCAAATCTCGCGGCGGACGATTCATAATGTGTTTTTCTTCCTTTTCCGTTTCAAAAACGACGGAACAGGAAGGATCGATTATTAATTCTAGAAAAGCGATGTGAGCCGGAAAAAGGACGAGGGGCAAACCGAACACAACCGGAAGAAGCGACATTCCGGCGATTGGAATGTGAACGGCGAGAATAAAGGCGATGGATTTTTTAAGGTTGTCGAAAATCCGCCTTCCCAAACTGACCGCCGACACAATTGACGAAAAGTCATCGTTCAAAAGTACCAGGTCAGCCGACTCTCGAGCGACGTCAGTCCCGCGTCCACCCATGGCGATTCCGATGTGGGCCGCTTTTAAGGCGGGCGCGTCGTTAACGCCGTCGCCGGTCATGGCGACGATCTCGCCGTTGGCTTTCAGAGCTTCAACGATTTTCAATTTTTGATCAGGAACGACTCTGGCAAAGATATTGACGTCTTTGATATTTTTTTGGAGTTCTTTCACGGGAAGGGACTGGAGTTTGTTACCGGTGATGTATTTGTCGAAATTGTTTAGGCCGATTTCTTGAGCTATATATTGGGCTGTCCCCGGGTAGTCGCCGGTAATCATAATTACCCTGATGCCGGCATCGTAACATTCTTTCAGGGAGGATTTGACCGACGGTCTGACCGGATCGACAAATCCCAGAAGACCAACGAATTCAAATTCATAATCGTGCTGGATAGTCGGCAATTTTTGTTTTTTAAAGTACGCTTTGGCAACTCCGATCACTCTCAATCCTCTATTCGAAAGAAAAGCGACGTCATCAGAAAATTTTTTCTTGATGCGACCATCGAGGTGGCATAAATCGAAAATCGCTTCAGGAGCTCCCTTGGCGGCAATGACGAAATCTTTATTGTTCGGCGATTTCCAAACGTTAGAAAGGGCCAAAACATCTTTTGAAAGCGGGTATTCACGAACAAGTTGCCAATTAGGATGGATGTGCTCGGTACCGTTAAGATATTTTTCCGTTTTTTCCTTAATCTCTTTTTCGATCGGGTCAAACGGATTCTGTTGGCTCGCTAAAAGGGAATACTCACAGAGCGGGTGATACGTCTCAGGAAGCTCGTCGACTTTGGGCGGTATGTTGAAATGTCGTCCGTTGACGACCATCGTGTTGAGGGTCATTCGATTTTCGGTCAGTGTTCCTGTCTTGTCGACGCAGAGAACGGTTGCCGCTCCCAAAGCTTCAATGGCGGCCGTTTTTCGGGTGAGCACTTTTCTTTTGGAAATCCTCCAGGCTCCCAAAGTTAAAAATACCAGTAAAACGACCGGGAACTCTTCCGGAAGCATCGCCATTCCCAAAGTGATTCCGGATAGGAGTCCTTTGATAAAATCGCCCCGGGTCAAAGTATAGGCGCCAACGACTAAAGCACAAAGAATCAGCCCGATTATCAAAAAATTTTTGACGATTTTTCCGGTTTCTTTCTTTAATAGTGTGTCCTCGTCGTCTATACTCTGAAGGGATTTGCCAATTTTGCCGATCTCGGTCGAAACTCCGGTTGCCATGACCTTTGCGTAGGCCCGGCCTTGGGTGACCAGGGTGCCGGAGTAAATGACCGGCAAATCGTCTCCGCCCGGGGTAAACGACCTTTCTTTTTTATCCCAGATTGATTTTCTGACGGGTAGCGACTCTCCCGTCAGGATCGACTCATCCAGAAGCAGATTAGAGGCGGAAAGAATCAAGGCGTCGGCCGGCACACGGTCACCTTCCTTAATGAAGACAACATCGTCCTTGACTAGTTCGCGGCCATACACCTGCTTTTCGACGCCGCCCCTGACGACTATTGACTGCGGACTGGCGAGACTTTTCAAAGCATCGAGCGCCCTTTCAGTCTTTCTTTCCTGGTAGAAAGTGATTCCGACGACGACGAATACAAAGGTCAAAAGCATCAGCGCGTCCCGTGTTTCACCTAAAAAAAAATAGATCGCTCCCGAAGCCAAAAGCATCAATAACATCGGTTCTTTCAAGACGTTGAAAAAAATCGTCAAAACGCCCTGTTTTTTTTGAGAAGGCAGTTCGTTGTAGCCGTCCTTTTTCAGACGTGTCGAAGCCTCAATATCGGTCAGTCCATAAAATTTTTCTACCATTTTTTTACAAAAAAAGAGACCACCTGCATTAATAAAAATTTTAGTGCAAATGGCCTCTTTGAATAAGACTGTCTTTTTTGAAAAAAGACTGAGACCCTCAGTCGATTATATATTAACGGTTTCTTATTAGAAATTCAACGATGTCCGTGTATGTCACAATCCCTAAAAGCTCTTGGTCCTGTTGATTGGTGACCGTCGCCGCATGGACGCCTTTTTCTATCATCTGGACGAGAAGTTTATCCGAAGGATAGGTCTCGCTGACATGCAAAATTTCGCGGACGAAATTAGTCTCGTTTAATTTAAGACGGGCTCGGTGATCGTCGGCGAACCTCAATAAATCCGAAAGGTGAATGAAACCGATGATGAGATTCTTTGAGTAAAATACCGGATAGCGGTTATAAATGCTTTTATTTTCGGAAATCTTTTTTTTGACGTCTTCCAGGTTGTCGTTGTGGTAAAAACAAATGAGCTTATTTTTCGGGATCATGAGTTTTGTCAGTGGAGTTTTTTGCAAAGCAAAAATATTTGATAAAAGTTTTGCTTGATGATGGGGGAGAATCCTGTTTTTCAGGGATTCGTCGAGGATGATTCGGATTTCTTCCTGCGTATAGTCAATTGGTCTTTTTGAAAGCGGCCGCAGATGAATGAGCTTTAAAAATCCATTAGCAATAGAATTGATGATAAACACAAACGGACCGAATATGAAAGTAAAGATATTCAAAGGAACAATGACCAGACGCGATATCAGGTCGGATTTCTGAAGAGATATCGTCTTCGGGATAATTTCGCCGAAGATCATTTGGAAAAACGACAGAATGATGACCGTCATGACAATTGAAACCGTTCGATCAACTAAGAGGATTTGCCGTATGTGGACTGATTTTACTAACGGCAGAAGAATCCCCTCGATCATCGGTTCTCCGAACCATCCGAGTAATAAGTTACATATGGTGCTTCCAAGTTGGGTGACCGAAATTATTGTAAATAAGTGGTCGAGTGCCGACCTTACTAAGGAAAACCCTAGTATTTTTTGACGGACATACTGGTCGACTTTTGTCTTGCGAAGGGTCAACAAGGCATATTCGGCCGATACAAAAAAAGCATTCAAGAGAATGAGAAGCAATACCAAAATGATTTCATTCAGATTCTTCATCTTCCCGATCGATAATTTTTTGACGCCTCTTTTTTTTGGAAAAATTCCTCGAGACAAAGTCGATGATTTCCTGGAGCAAATAGCCGACGAAAATATAAGCAAAAAGCGCAAAGATGGCGGAGAATTCTAAAGTAAAGGGAATTCCGTTGACGCGTGACGACGGGAACATGCCCTCGAAGGGGTATAGAAGAGGATTACTTGACTGGAAGACCCATCGAACGAAAGGAGCGGTGGTGCTAGCTCCCAAAAGTTTGAGAAGTATCCTCAGGCTGATGATGGATTCCGCATAAACGACCAGAACGTTCAGAAGGGTCAATATCAGTTCGGGGTTGATCATACTCTACTAATATATATGCGATACGAGTATAAAAAGTTGCCTGGAGTTTAGTGCTCATCCTGACGGGTTGTTTTGATCTTTTATGTCTGCTAATATTTTCTCTACCTCATCATGGTTTATGGCCTTCATTAATCGATCTCGAACCGTGGTTGCGTCATTAAAATCTTTGACATAAATTTTGAAAAATTTCCTCAAAATAGCAAAATTTTTTTTCCTTCCCCATGTTTCGACGAAAAGATTCATATGGTCAAGTAACGCTTTTAAATATTCGCTTCGAGTATGAAATTGCGCGTTTTTTTCAAATACCCATGGATTGTGAAAAATTCCCCGGCCGATCATTATCCCATCGACTTTGTATTTTTTATGTTTTTCAATCGCTTCAGAGTACGATTTGACATCACCGTTGCCGACAACTATTGTACCGGGGGATAATTCATCTTTCATTTGAACGATTTGGCCGATATCTTTCCAAAAAGTCGGACCCTTTGAAAGCTGTTCTGGTTTCCTGGCATACACAGTCAAAGCGTCTAACTTTTGTTTTAAGAGAAAAGTTATCCATTCGGACATTTCGGTTTTTTCATTCCCGAGCCTGGTCTTAACGCTGATTGGCAAAGAAGGGGCGCCAATTTTCATGGCGGAAATTACCGCTTCGGCCCGTTGATAATCACCAATAACTCCGGCTCCGCCGTGTTTTTTCATGACATTACGGTCAGGACACCCCATATTTATATCCAGTCCGTCGAACCCCATTTTTTCGACGATCGACGCGGCTTTGGTGATCGTTTCGGGGTTACCTCCCCAGATTTGGGCAACGACCGGACGCTGCGTATCCGAAAATTTAAGTTTTTGAAAACCGTGTGCGTTATCTTCAAACATCAGGCCGTCGGCCGATGTGAACTCGCTAAACATTACATCAGGTTTGGCGAGACGGCAAACAATTTCCCGGAATACATAATCGGTTACGTCATCCATTGGGGCCAGTGCCAAAAACGGTTTCGGAAGTTTTTTCCAAAAATTGATCATGAGCTATTATAACGAACCGTCACATGCCTCGGAGGTGTAATTGGCGGGTATTTTGATGGCGTGCTTGCCAGGTCGGGTCTTGATGTGACTTTTGTTACCAAAAGACGTCAATGTGTCCGATAATGCTTTAAGAAGCGGCTGAAATTATTAACGCTTCCTTTTTTGTTTTTGGCCATTTTTTTATTTCCGTTTCTCTTCGTAACGCACCATTTATGGTTGGGAATTCTTCGAAATAGACTAATTTTGCCGGAGTCCTGCCCCGAAGATATTTAGCAGACCTATTCTTGTCGAAATTATGTTCTTTTACCCTTCTTTCCAGGTCGTTTGTTTGTCCGCAGTAAAGAGAGTTGTCTGAGCAGCGGAGGATGTAAACGAAGTATGGCATTTATATACCCATGTCAACTTCGGCTCTGGTGTCTTTCCCGGCCTTTTTATCGAGGATATAGAATTTTTCCGGAGTGATTTTGTAAATGTGAGCTACTCTTTCGTTGTCCGGTTTGGAAAAAAATTCCGCTGTCAGATCGTGCTTCAATCTTTCGACCGGGTCCGGAAATCTTTTGAGATAAACAGTCTCAATCGCCTTTTCCAGTTCTTCACCGGCGACTCTCATGCATCTTCCTTTTATCTGTACTCCTTGGGTAGTTTTGCCGGGAATTGCGTGGGAGTCGAAAATGACCAGGGCGACTTCGGGATTTCTTGTGATATTTTTTACGTGGACGGAATCGTTGTAGGAAGTATAAAAGAGATCTAGTCGGTCATCGACGGCAAAAAATAAAGTACTCGCCCAAGGAGAATTACCATCAGTTGTCGCGAGAGTGAGAAATTTATTGGCGTCGATTATTTGCCGAACGATATTACTATTATTCATTAGCCTATTTTAACATCTTTGGAGTTTTCATTTCGATGTTTTAAAACATCGAAAAGTTTGCAGAGACTTGTATAATATTAAGCATGAATAAGAAAGTTGTTGTGATTACAGGCGCATCAAGCGGAATCGGTAAAGAAGCCGCCAGACTATTTGCTGAAAAGGGCTATTTTTTGATCCTCTCAGGTCGTAATGAAAAAGAATTGGAAGAATTTAAAGATAAAAATGCTGAAATAGTCATAGGTGATATAACTTTTGAGGAGATCCAAAACCAGATTGTAAATTTAATTAAAAACAAATATCAAAGAGTGGATATATTGGTAAATAATGCCGGCATAACATACATTCAACCTTTTGAAAAAAACACCAAAGATCAAGTAGATAGAATTGTCGAGACGAACCTCAAAGCGCCTATATTTTTAACCCAAAAAATATACCCTATCATGGTCGATCAGAATTTTGGTCATATAATTTTTACCAATTCAACAGCTGGTAAGGAACCAAAGCTCAATCACACTCTATACAGTGCGACCAAGTTTGGCTTATCTGGTTTTGCCAGGACACTACGGTTAGAAGCTAAAAAACATAATATCAGGGTAACCAGCCTTCATCCGGGTGGAGTCAAGACTAAGCTTTACGACAATGTAGATCCTAAGCCCGATATTTCAACATATATGGACCCCAAAAAAGTTGCGGAAATATTGATTTATCTTGCAGAGACGCAAGACTTATCTCCGGATGAAGTCGTTATCAATAGAATGGCAAAGTAAAATATAATCTCCACCTCAGAGGTGTAAAGTTCTGCGGAACGCTCCAGACTTATGGCAATTGATATACTGGATAAATATGACCGTGGAGCAACAGCCGATTGTTTGGCCGCATGAAATCAGGAAGGATTTGCCTACTATAAAAAGTGTAATAAAGATGCTTCAAGACAGATCGGATCTTAGTCCTATTTATTCTGGCATTTTGATAAGGACTTTATTCAATACTATCTTTGCGAGGTATGGCTCCGGGGAATTGGTAGAACTTAATCAACAGCGTACGATGGAATTTATAAACGGTAAGCCAAGTACTCCGATAGCAGATAAATATCAGTTTAACGAAATTGTCAGGAGTATAGGGTATAGTGCTCCTCGGCAGTTTTTGGTCAATCCCGGTAATAAAGGATCGATAGAAGAACAATTGGAAAAAATCAACGGGGAGCAAGTTTTCATAAAACCACGAAAAGGCGATCAGGGCGGAAAAATAAAGGTGGTATCCAAACAGGAGGCAGCGGTTATTCTGTCAAAATCCAAAGACGAATCAATAGTCCAAGAATTGATTAATACGGATTCTGAGTACCGGTATGCAATCCTAAACGAGAATAATCAAAAAATAAGATTGTGTTTTGAAAGAGTATTGCCAAAAGTCACCGGAGACGGAAAGTCAACTCTGATGCAATTAATTAGACATAGCGACATGCCTCCGGAAACAAAGGCGATTAATATTTTGAATAGCAGAAAATCATTAAAGATTGTTCCTGGGCAAGGCGAGACTCTAAAGCTTTCGCATGTGGTCAATATTCCATCTGGCGGATATGAGAGATATCCTGATGAGAAAGTTATGCCGAATTTGGATAGATTTTTTACCCAATTTATAGGAGATCTCCAAGCCAGATTAGGAGCGCAATTTTTGTTGATAAGCTTTGATTTCGGAATACTCGACAATAGTGTTTTACAAGGAGAGTATGATTTTGAAAAAATGAAAAAAAGTATCGTTTTTTTTGAAAGCCAAATGCCTTTCGGATTTGAAGGTTATACTCTACATATTCCAGGTACAACACCTTTAAATAAGTATTCTGTCGCAGCGCAAACGGAAATGAGATTTTTAGGAGAAATTATTAAAGCCCGAAACGAAAAGACCTAAGCTTTACACCTCTGAGGTGTACTTTAATGTTTTAAAACATCGAAGTGGCAGTCGGACTATGTTTTTTATGTAAAGTCGTGTTGAGCGTGTCGGTCTAGGCCGTAACCATCCATATGACTTAACAGAATATATCATCTCCGAGCCACATGATTTCAGACAAGGTCGAAGGGCTAGATGTTTTGATTTATTACCTTGGCAAGAGACAGAAAAAAGTTATAATCAATTAGTATTTAACGAATGCAGATATTACTAGATTAGACCTTAAATAATTATGATTGAACCATCGATCTCAGAGGGGCCACCTAAGCGTAATGATTATTTACTATATTTCCACGTAGTGAAATCACTGGCAACACAAATAGCTAGCGAATATTCACTCGATGTCAAAGAACTTTCTTCTGCCCTTAATAGAAATCAATCATTACGCGAAGATCTAGTTAAACTTTCACCAGGAATTCTTACCCATTTTTCCGTAGGGCACGAATACTCTGATAGAGATATATTCGGTAATTGGATTGATTGTTCTAGAGATGAAGAACTTGTCGTATATAAAATGTACTATCAGTTATTAGATCAAAGTCATGGTCCACCCGACATAAAGAAGCAATATGATAAATTTAAAGCAGGACTGCAAGGCCAAAGTGATGCGATGGAGGGGGTATTAAAATATTGTCAAGCCAAAACAGTGGACTCAGCTCTCGACAGCGGATTTATCAAAGATGGCGAAGGACTTATTTTAAATGCGTCTACAAATGATAGAAATGCGATTGAATATTTATATCATACTGACGGTTACGTTTATCCGAAAATAAAAATCCCATCGGAAGAAAAAGTAAAGTTAGTGACATTAAAAGGGTCAGAAATAACTGTAGAGACTGACAATAATAAGTATATGTACCACGATGTTTCCTTAGGTACAAAAGTGTCACTTGATGCCTTGCCATATTTTTCCTCACTAACGGCTGATTTTAAAGTTCGAATAGAAAATGGCGAAATTCATGCGAGTGGGGATTATGGATATACCATAATGTGGAAAGACATAAATCTTTCAAATCAGGAAGCTCGTCTACATGTAGAAAATGGAGAGATTGAGCTCATTACAAAGAACGGAGAAAAACAAAAACTCTCATATCCGCAGATAAATTCTGATGATTTAGTCCAAACGAATGTAACATTATCGAGTGAAAAATTTGAGGATGAAAATATTTCTGGGTTTAATATATCTTTTTTAGGGTGTAATGAAGAAGAAAAAAAACAAGCACGAGAAAAATTAATCAAATTATTATCTAATATGCCCGCTTCACTTAGATCATTATTACAAGAAGAAACCTTAATGATTCATGGTCAAAGATCGGGACAACGACCTGGAGGAAGAGCAAGCGCAAGTCAGGGTATGCATATTAACATTAACCTTGGATGGTTGGAACAAGATCCTGTTAAGAGCCAAGTAACGCTTCTCCATGAGCATCAGCATAATAAAGATGTTATTGATGGTATAAATCAAATTGAATTATTAACGGATAATAAGTGTATTCCTGTAGCAACAATATGTCATGGCTATGTTAGTCTTCCTTTAGGAGAGGCATTTTCTGAAGTATCCGCGTATGCATCATCATATATGGCGGAGCGGGAAATACTAAAAAATGAAAAGAATCTAACGGAAGATCAACGGTCTTGGCTGAATGCAAAAATAGGAGAAGACGGTAAATTTATTTTGCTTGGACTTGAAATGCTTCGAAAATATCCTTTAACAAATGAAGCAGCCTCCTTTCTGAATAACGCAGAGAGAAAAATTTCTCCTACTTCTGAAGTATGAACTGTTTTATAACTTGAAGTTTTCAAAAAAAAGAATTTTGACTAGTTAACTATAATCATCTATCGCTTATTGCTATGGATATAGTGTTCGGTTCGAGTCCAGTTGTGTTTAAGACAGTTCTTTTAAAGAATCTTTTAGAATTAATTTGATCATCCTTCTTCCCATTGTCGTTTTGAGATATTTTTCTCTTCGATAAGCATCATGTTTTGATAAAAAATATTCACAGTATATAAGTTTAAATGGGCGTCTTAGTGCAGTAGATTTTGAATGGCCGTGGAAATGAGAAGTTAAACGTTCTTTTAGATTGGTTGTAATTCCAACATATAGGTCTTTGTCTTTTAGACTAATTAAAACGTAAACGCAGTATTCAAGGACTGACATTGTTTCTAGAAACTTTTGATTCTTATTGAAAGAATCATTTTGTGTGGCAAAGTAGAGCAAAGCTCACTTTGCCACCCCGAAGTGAACCGAAACTCTAACTTTTCGGTTCTACTTCGGGGTTGAGAGGCTCGGGTTAGAACCCCTTAATCCTGTAATCTCAACTCGGAATGTTCCATTCTCCAGGCTAAATGGAACATTTGGAACACTATAAAAAGGAAGTGTTCCATTTTAATTGTGATATGGTTTGATATATTTTAAGTTTACCGTTCATTAGGAGCTATTGCTCCTCTTGTTTGAATAGAAAATTTAACTCTTGATGTAATTTCATTATTAATTTTTCCACCCATTTCGCCTCCTAACCCTAATACTCCAACTTTAAGCCCGGCTCCACCACTCTCATTTGCTATCGTAGCAATATCAAAATCGATGACTCCTCTTATACCGGCAACATATTTTTCTTCCTCTTCTTGAACCTCGCGTATATCGTGTAATACTTGCTTCACATAATCCTTAATTGAAATCATATTTATTCACCCCCTTGTGCAATTTTTAATAAATCTTCTTCACTTTCATAAGCTTTGAGACTACCAGATAATATTCCAAGTCGATAGTTGATACCTCCACTCATCAACCGCCAATTAGTCCTTTCAATTGCTTTTTCAATCACTCTTTTTAAAATCAAATTGCTTTCTCGTTCATTTCGTTTCCGACTGACTTCTTGGACAGTAAACGGAACGATTACATAACGACCCATCTCAGGCGCTCCAAGATTGAGCCTAATATAATCTTTTTTGTTAAGGGTTTGCAAGAGGAATTTTTCAAGTTCAACTACTGTTAATTTTTTCAGTTTGGCAGCTACCTGATAAAAAGGTTTATTTTTCTCCCGATCCTTCATTTCCTCAGAGAACTTAATCATATTTTGAGTATTCCAGAAACTCATCCGGTACTTTTCACCTTCCTCTTTTGACAAACAGAATCTCTTTCTGTCCTCTTCAAAATTCGAGTCAGGTTTTTCTTCCTTTACCGTCAAATCCAATTCATCATCTCTTACATACGAACAGTTTGGGCAGGTATCGTGAAAAATTACTTTATTTTTCGTTCGTTTGCTATGATCGATTAATTTTGATTTGCAGTTTGAGCATCGTGAGGATGGATTTTCCCAATGTGTCCCGTCTTCGTAAACAATTTTGCCTTGTTTGCATCCGTTTTTACACCGGAACATAAACATGGGTTTCGGGTTTTCATCATAGTCATGGTCAAGCATGACCGATTCAACGTACATCAGGAAATGACAGGTGTCACAGCAAATATTATCCGGTGGGAGTGCTTTCTCTTGGATCTCGTCTCTTTTTCTATCTTTTTCCATCCACTTATTAATCGTCTCTTCGCGCTTCAGGTATCGATCGCCCTGAATAAAATAAAGTGGAATTTCCGTCACTATTTTGGTCAATCCTGTCACAGTCACCTTATACTTTCCGTATTTCTTGAAGTTTTCCGGATTCTCCGCATACTTTAAATATCTTCTACATTCATCAATCGTAAAACGATCATATCGCAACTCGTATTCATAACGATCTTGAAGATATGTGTAGGCCGACCTAATATTCATGAACTCAATTATAAGCGCTATAATTTATTATATGTCCGATAATAAATCATTTCAGAAGTATCTCCAGAAGCCGGGAATATGGTACTTCATCATTAGAACTTTTTATCGATGGTTTAATACTCCAAAACCTAAAAAAACTGCATCCGACAAAGAATTTTTCTTCTGGGGTACAAAATGGTATATTGCAAGATGGTTTTTTACTAAAGCCGGACCTAAATATCACGAATTTATCACTTGGATAACTCGTTTTTACCCCTTCTCACTTTTATATAAAGGATCTCTTATACATGCAGACAACATTAAGGTTAAAAAATTAATGAATGATCTTAACGATTTGGCAAATAAAGAAGGTATATACGCCACAATAAATACCGGTGAATGGGGAAGATATTTTTCGACCCTACACGGATATTTTGAGAAAAAGCCCAAGAAACTGGATAAGACAATGATAGAACTTGAAGAAATTTTTCTTAAGAAATACCCAACATTTTATTTTAGGAGACTAAACGATAAATTTGACGTACTTGTACCTGAAAAACTTCTTTAATTTTTTTTATTTTTAATAACTTCTCTCGGCCTTGATCCTATTGCTGGACCGACGATACCTTCTTCCTCCATTTGATCAAGGAGACGGGCTGCCCGTGCATAACCAATCATAAGCCTTCTTTGGAGTAGGGAAGCTGATGCTGATTCATAGGATTTAATTATCTTAACGGCTTTTGGAAATAGAGGGTCTTTTAAATATTCTCCATTTTTACTTTTTAAGGCATCCAGATTCTTTTTAATAATTTTTCTTTTATTATTATGGTCTCCAATATCTTCAAGATAATCATTCTGGATCAACTGATCTAGAATCCTGGCAGCGCGAGCATATCCGATATTGAACTTTCTTTGCAAGTCTGCGGCATCAACGGAATCAATTTTGGATAGGAATTTAATAACTTCGCTGATTAAAGGATCAAGAGAATTTGGAGATTCCTGAAATTTTGCAATAATCCAGACATTTGACTCAATATCAGAAACTCTTTTTTCTATAATATTAAGTTTTTCAAGGATTTCTTCAAGTTTTTTATCGTTGTCGTTCATAACACCATTGTCATAAAAAGCTAAATTAATGTCAACTAATGCATCTTTCCGTCGTCCCACACTCAAAACAAACTCGAAAATTTCTAGTATTTTGAACTACAAATCTGGGTGGAATATGGGCTTTTTTTCAACTTGTAGTCGTGATTTTTTTCCTTATAATCTTTATTTCTCCGGATAAGAGTCCGGAGATCACTGAAGAGTAATATAACAGATTCGGAGTAATTCATTTTTTTATATATTCATTGATGTCCTTTTTCATTCTCTTTTTATAAAAAATTCTTATGTCAGATTTTGAAATTCTACCTTCATTTAGAGCAGAAACAATAAAATCTACCCACGAATCCTTATAAACATAGTCATTATGAGGTTCATCATAATGACAATAATCCACATTAGTATCAAACCTATCTTTTTGTTCGTCTTTTGTAGGTCTAATCGAAAAAGTATAGTATAAACATTTATGGTCGTGATGATTAATGGGTGATTTAAGCTTATTGTTTGCTGCTTTTAAAACATCTCCAGCTTTTAGCTTGCCTGCGTTAACAACCTCTTTTTTTATGACTTTATCTTTGATTATTGCGGTAATTTTATTGTAATTTTCTTTATCTTTTTGACTTAACTGGTCCCATCTAACAAATTCGATTGCTGCGTCACCTCTATTTGTGTTCGATATTTTAGGAATTTGGATTAACTTAATACTATATTCTTGAGAGTTAAACACATCGTCAGTTAATGACGACCGATAATCATCGATATATTTTCGTATTTCTGTAACTTCTTTGGATAAAATATTTTTATTGGCTTGTTGTTGCTCCTTAGTTCTTAATTTTGAGAATTGAAGAGCATAAACTAGATTCTCATTTAACGCATAATTTTCTCCGAATAATTTCACTAAAACATTTTCAAAATTGTATAAAAGTGATTGACACTCGCCAAACACCAAACTATCTAGTTCACTTTTTGTGACATGTCTATGCTCGATTTTATTTCTTAAACCTACAAAAAAAATTAAATTCGCTTCTATTGCCTGTGTAATTATTGAGGTATTTCTTTCCTTAAATTTTGACAAACATGTTTTTAACTCCCAAGCTTTTCTTTCCCCATCAACTTTGGTATATCTCTTATTTTTCTCCTTATAGAAATATTTACTTCCGATCTCATGATTAAAATATGCGTGAAATAATTTTGTCCATGCAATAATCATTAGGGTTATAAACCCTTCTCTTCTAAAAGTGGCTCTTGGTTTGTTGTAAATTTCGACAGCAGGTAATGCGGAATCAATTGAACTCTCAATGATATTCTTAGTTTTTCCGATTCTAAGTTTCATGACGTTTTTCATTTGTTTTGTTTTTCAACAATTTGAATTTCATCCGGTGCTAAATCGTATACCGTATAAACCATCTGATCAATTTGCTTTTCATATTCTCTCAAACGATTTTGTATATTTAAGTCATCAGAATTATTTTTAGATTTGATTAACGCAATGATTTTATCAACGATTTTAATTATCTCTGTTTGACTCGATTCTGATGGTTTAAATATAGGTAGGTCTAATATTGGCTCCTTATCTAATTGATAGTTACTACCTTGCATCTTCCCTCGATGTCTTAACCAGAAAGCTATTAGACTTGAGTTCAGTAGAGCAACCAAAAATTTCTGATTAATTCGGTCAGTCTTTATCACATAAAATGTAGCTGATACATAAGAATCAAAATCCACGTATGTAAACGTAGGTTTAAGGGATTTCCTTAGTGCAATAATTTTTTCTCCTTTAAAGAAATTTTCATCACGAGCCCTATGTAAGCCATATGGTTTATTATCTGAAGTTATAATCTCTTTAAACTTATCAAGATGTTTTTTAATGTGTGGATACACAACTATCTTGTCTTTATTTTTAAAATTTGAACCTGTGTAAATTGTCCATTCGTCATTTTTAGTATTACCGTACCACCTATATAGTTCTTTTGTAGTGTATACAGGTTTAAGTATTTCTAGCTCGGAATCAATTAAATCCATTTGATTTTTTTCAAAACTGTTTAACACAAATATCCCCTCACCAACAGTATGGTTTTTCCCAAGCTTCTCACAATTGGTTCTATTGAGTTTATCCTGTGGGTAGACTATGCCTTGAGCAACTTCTCTCTGAGAATCAAGTTCAAAATTTTTTTTATTCAATATTGAATTTAAAACTTTCTTTACTTGGCCATTTGCAAAAGTTAATTTCTTGTTAAGAAAATCAATTCTTGATATGGTTGGCTTGAGATATTCTGTTTTAGGATTTTCTTTCTTTTGTAAAAGGTCCAATAAATCATTTTCAATATAATTTGTCCCATTTAATCTTCTCAAATCAAAAATATACTTTTCCAAAGCATTATTTTTTCTCAATATCAGCACCATTGTTTGTATCCCAGCTTCAAAAACCTTATAATCGTCAAAATCAACTAGACTCAAAATCTGAGTGTCTTTAATAACTTTATTTCTCATTTTTGAAGCACCAAAACTTGTAGTCCAGTTATTTTGTGCAATATACGCCAAAACCCCAGAGTCATCCTTTATTAAATCAATACCAATGCATGCAAACAAATACCAGAGATCCATCTTTCCCTGGTAGTATGGAGAATTTCTCAAACCGTCAAAGGCCGATCGATTTACATATTCTTTAATGTATGGTGGATTAGCTATTATGATGTCGAAACCACCTTTATCGAACACTTCATTGAAATTTAGATGCCACTCGAAATGCTCAGCATTTGAGACATTTGAGATATCACTCATTTTTTCTAAATCTTTCTTTGTCTCTTCAGATGCAGCATCGCCGATATTTAATTGGTTCTCTTGTTTTTGATTTCCAAACAATCCCAACTGATTTCGCCTATCAAGAATTCTTTGCCAAATTGTCTTCCTCTCCTTATCTTTATCATAATTAATAATGCCTCGGATCAGTAGATTTATTTCCTCTCTCTTCCTGACTTTTTCAAGAGAGTCTGAGAGGTTAAAATACTCTGTTTTTGCCTGTGTCAAATGGTCGATAAGCTTGTTTCTGTTTTCATCGGTTGTTTTAAAAAGGAGATTAGGAGATAAAAGCTCGATCAGTGAATTTCCTTGCATGATTTTGTAATCCAAGTTCGGGAGTGGTTCAATTTCTTCTATTTCGTGTTCAACAACCAGCGATAACCAAAAGCGAAGCCGGGCAATTTCGACAGCGCCGGGGTCGATATCCACTCCGTAAATACAATTTTCAAGAGTTGCTTTTTTAATGTCGTATTCAGTCAACAAATTCCCATTTTTATTTGTCTCTTTTATAAAATGTTTATTGAGAAAGTACCGAGTCGTTGAGATTTCCTTCAATAGTCCCATTGGAAAAGCACCGGAGCCAACAGCGGGGTCGCATATTTTCACTTTTTTCAACAAATCGTTTACTTTTATGGCCATTTCCTTAAGTTCTGGTATATTTTCTATCTTTTCCTTATCTTTTACAGTGCGTGCTATTTCTTGGTCTTTGACTTTCATGAGGTTACGAATTCGCTCTTCTGGGAATCCGCTTTGACTAATCAAGTAATTAACCAAGCTTTCTTGGCACATGTAGTGGACAATTTCACGGGGAGTGTAGAAAGCGCCTTTACTTTTTCTATCCCGGATCTCAAGAAGGTTTTCAAAAACCTTACCTAACATTTCCGGATCAACTGCAACCTCTTTTTCTATAGGGTCAGATTCATAAACAGTGAAATTGAAAGTATCAAATACGTCAAAAATGTCTTTAAAGTATTTATTTTCGATGAATATTTTTGTCCTGGACCAATCATATACCGGAGTAAACAAGCCTCCATTCAAATAAGGTATGCGACACTTAAAATATGGACTATACGACTGGTCATTGATTACTTCATTATTGCCTCTGTCTCGTCGGTTGAGAGTGTCATAAAATAAAGGCTCAAGAACATCGTTATAAAAGTTATTGTAATCGCAATACTGTTTATCAAAAAGGTTGTGCATAAATCTCTTATCGCCTGCACCCCATTTTTCTCCGGGTTTTACCCCCAGCCAACCTTTTTTCTGAAGAAAGTACAAAAATACGATTTGTCCCATTAATTTTTTAACAAAATCTGCCACTTCGACTTTATTTGCCTCGACTACCTGAGCTTTGAACTCAATATTTTTGGTGAATTCATCTGCAAGATTCAAAAATAATCGCTTATATTCTTCAAAAAATTCCTTGGTGACTTTTTCTACGCTGAAAATGGCTTCAATTTCTTCAAGTGTTGGATTTATTTCATCGTTCAGAATCACTGGATACATCCTACTTTGAGCTGTGTGACTTGCTTCGTGTGGACCAACAAGGTATGAGTACCGCTTTGAAGGAGTAAACTTCTCTTTTGCTTTGATTAATCCTTTATCGGTCTTTTCAAATTTATATTCCATTTTGACAAAAGAGAATCTCCAGTCATCTAGATTTGGAGATACAAAAGCTATGAGTCCGGCGTCCTTTTCACCTCGGTCCTTTAGATATTGAGCAATAAAATTACGTTGTGCCGTTCGAGCTCTCTCTATGCTCGATTCTTTCTGAAGGTACACAATTAAAATGTCTATTTTTTTACCAGCCGGATCAATATATGTGCCAAGTCGCTCGTACGTTTTTACGTGATTTTTATACACTTCAAGGACATATCCATGGGCGTGAAAAGCTTTTGATTCGTCGTAAGTATTAAGAAGGTTTTTTGCAAATAAAATAAATTTATCTTTTGAAAAAGATGTTTCAAAAGTATCCTTGATTAAGTTAATTGCTTCATTTTTGTTCATTTCAATTGCCAATCAAAAATTCTGATAATATAACCTCCCTGCTTGATTGTGTTTCAACAGAGCTAACATAATGACTTTCTAGGAATTTTGCCGGGATATTCTTCTGGATTATTGCCAAGAGCTTTAATCCGTTAAACTCATCAGTGTAGCTTTTTCGAAGCTCATTTAAAGTAGTTTTGGCTGTTTGTTTAGGTATAGCACCTACCTCTAATTGGCTGATTAATTTTCTCAAATAATCTTCTTGCTCTTCGGTAAATTGACGAGTATCTTTTATGGCCTTTATATCTTTAAGCAATTGTGAAGAAGAATCTCGACCGCCTCTTGTACTTTGAATTTCAATATCCTCAACTGTAGCCGATTCGAATGTTTTTTTATTTAATTCTAATAGCTTATAGAATTCATCTTCTATCGTTTCTTTTTTTGTTAATTCGGTTGATTCCATGACTTTGGCCGCAGACATAAAATCAAGCTCTTCCGATTTATCATTTTCTACAAGGTAAAATTTCTGTATTTTCCCTTTTCGGAAATAGGTTATAAGACTATTTTTAGAGGTATTAAATTTCTTAGCTGTCCTGGCTTTTTTGGGTAATAATTTAATTCTATTGAACAAATCAGGATCGGTATCTCTAATATTTCGAATAACTTCTAGATATTTAAGAACACTTTCTTCAGAATCGTCTTCTCCTAATATCGTTTTTTTAGAAATTAAGCGATTAAAAAGTTCATGTGACTCTATTTCTTCTCCGTCGGTTAACAACCTTGCATCAGCTCCTAGAAGCGATATGAATGCGTGTATTTTAGCTTCGGCCGCTTCTTTTAACCTAAGCTCATCATTTGCTTGTTGAGTCGGGAAAAAATTATAAGTGTAGATTTTGTCAAATTTAGTATCGACTCTATTTATACGTCCCACTCTCTGCATTAACCTCGTTGGGTTCCATGGTAGATCGTAATTGATGACCACGTTAGCTCTATGCAGATTTACTCCTTCTGATAAAACCTCTGTAGTTACCAATATTCTGTAATCGTCTTTAATCGTTCGGGCCTTTGCATCGAAATTATTAATTACTTCGTCACGGGTAACTGCACTAGAGAGGCCGGAGAATAAAAGTATTGGAATATGTATCTTTTCTTGAAGTTGTTTAGTCAAATATGAAGCTGTTTCTTTAGATTCGGTAAAAATAATCAATTTGTTTTCTTTTAATGTTTTCTGCGTAGACAAAACCTGAACGAAGGTATCTAGCTTCGGATCGTTATGAACGGTGCTCCAGAGTTTTGCTATCTCTCTTAGACAGGCAAGGTCATCAATAAGATTTTGTTTATAAGTTAATTCAAAATCTTTTGAAGCGTATCGTTCAACTTTTTCTTCATCAATAAGCCTTTGAACTGCTTCCAAATCCTCATCTTCAAGATAGTCAAACACTTTGTTGGAATATTTTTTACTTACAAAAACAAATCCTTTGTCAAATTGCTCGATGAATGACTCATAAGTAAAAATAAATCTCTGAATACTACTTTTGAAAGCGAAAAAACTACTTTCCAAACGTTTTACCAGTAGTATTTTCATGAACTTACCCATGTTTTTTTGTTGAGTCTTTTCAAAAGCGCTTATCTGATCCCCTTTATAAAAAAGCATTGGAGTATAACGAGCATATGAAAATTTTGTTGCTATTAACTCGATAGTTTTGTTAAAAATCTTGTCTTCATCATCTGTCAGTTTGTAAAATATTGGCTCCGGGTCAACCACTTCTGGAAAATGCAATCCTTGTTTTTTTAAATCTTTAGCAAAATAAGTTTCAATTTCCTTTCTTGTTCTTCGAACCATTAGATATTTAAGCACCCGCTCTCGAATCTCTTTCGCGTTAAATCTTGCCTGTTCAATATACGATTTACTATTTTTATGGCGATCAATTTCATTAAGTTTATTCTCAAGTGAGCCAAAAAATGCTTCAAGATTTGGCAAGCCGGGTATAGTACTTTTCTTAGAATTTTGAAATAATTTAATTTGACTTAAAATATCTTTTGGCCTATTGTTAAAAGGTGTTGCAGTGACTAAAATGACTCGCTTGCCACGACAAATCTCAGCTAGATTCTCATAAGTCGCATTTGTTTCGGTTCTGAATCGATGAGCCTCATCTATAATCACATTTTTGTACCGTTCGACCCCCATTTCTATAAGCTTTTCTAGTTTTCCTATTGATTCAAAATGAGCTGCCCGAATACCAAAATCTTCAAATACATTTGGCCATGAGCCGGGATTATTTTCTTCAAGAAGTACAGGAGGAGCAATAACAAGAGTTCGTCCATCTATCTGACTAGCGAGTAAGGCCGCCATATATGTTTTACCAAGGCCAACAACATCAGAAAGAAAAACTCCACCGTATTCTTCAAGTATTTTTTTGGAGTTTAAAGCTGCTTGTTCTTGATACTCTAATTTTTTAAATCCATGAGGTACAAATTGGAAAAGAATATCTTCATTTTGACTGATTTCATCTTTGAAATACTCGTACAGAAACTTTAGATAAAGTTCATAAGGTTTAATGTCATTATTCAACCATGTTTTTTGTTTAATCGTGTCTATATATGTATCTTTTACATCAACGCCTTGAGACCAAAGCTCATCAAACTTTTGCTTAGCAAATTCATAATCAGAGGGATTTTTAAGCTCAACATTAAATTCAAGATTGTCAACCATTCCAGCTTTTGTAAAATTGCTTGAACCGGTAATTATCCGACCAATATCTCTATCACTCTCAGCAAAAGTCATTATGTAAAGTTTTGCGTGTATATTTTCTGTCGGGTAGGCTTTTATTTCCAGCTTTCCGGACAACAACCATTCCATAAATTTTTTTATACCTTCCTCAACCTCACGATTATCTCGGGAGTGGGTAATCTCATCAACAATCATCGATGAAAAGTGTCTTTTTGTCTCGGCGTGAGAGAACTGAAACTGTTGTTGAGCTTCTTTTATCAAATCGACTGTCTCCTTATTTGTACTGATTCCAATTAAAATTCTTATCTTTTCAGTAGTTTCAAGCGATTTATACAGTGCGTAGAATCCACTTGTATAAAAGTAGCCGACCAAAACATCGAAAAATTGAGTATCTTTGATAAGTACTTTGAATCTATCTAAAAGGCTTTTATCTTTTTCATTTGTAATAAACGTGAGGTCGGAGCTTACCATAAGCTCTATTTTACTCCATTTCTTGATATTAGGAAACAATTAACCAAAGCAAAAATGTATAAAGAACCAGATCTCAAGGCTTATAATTAATTATATGAACAGCTTTAAACCGGATCCGAAGGATTGTTTGGACATAATCTTAACGGATATCCAGCTTCATACGCAAAAAAAAAGAAATCCAAATTCCTTCGGAAGGCAATTTGTTAAGGCAGTTCATGGAAGTAAGGAAAGACGTGCTTATTCTAATTTAAAAAGTCCTGGCGAATACGGACGGATAAGTGATTTAATAATGCCTGCCGGGATGGACCAATTGTATGATTTAGCTCGTAAGAAAGGCAAAAAATATATTCGATTTTTTGGATTTAAAGACGGGCTTCGTGTGGATTTGGGACCTGATGCAAAGGAGAAAATAGACAGCATTATAAAAAAACACTTGCAAAACAAAAAATGAGGAAATATAATGGCTGCGGAAGTAAGTGGGAATCACTTATTTGAAATCCCAAAAAGATTTCATAGAAGATATTGACTTCATTTGAAGTTGATATCAGAGAGGCTCTGCCTCGGTCATGCCCGCTTTACAGTCAGTACATAACGTGTTGTGTACAAAACTGTGAGGCGGGCTTTTTTTATGGTTAAAAATTATAAGTTTCCAAAAAAATATGGAAAACTCAAATAACCTGAAGGTTGAGTATGTAGATATAAACATATTGAAACCCAGCGAATATAATCCCAGAAAATGGGACCAGTCTGCGATTAAAAATTTAACCGAAAGCATCAAGAAATACGGAATTGTAGATCCGGTCATAGCCAACAAAGCCAAAAACAGATTCGGCGTTCTTGTGGGCGGCCACTTCAGATACCGAATCTGTAAGGACCTGGGTATAAAAATAATACCGGTCATTTGGCTTGATATCCCGGATATTGAGAGAGAAAAATCACTCAATCTGACCCTTAATAAGGTTACCGGAGACTGGGACTGGGATCTCCTGAAGTCATTTGACGAGTCGTTTTTAAATGACGTCGGATTCTCTTCCGAAGAACTGGACGACATTTTCAATATCGAAACTCCGGAAGTATTCGATTTGGAAAAAGAGCTGAAGAAACTGCAGATATCAAAAATTAATACGAAGCCGGGAGACGTATATCAATTGGGCACCTCGCGGCTGATGTGCGGCGACTCAACCTCGAAAGAAGATTTTCCCGTATTAATGAACGGCGAAAAAGCAGACATGTGTTTCACTGACGAGCCTTATATTTTGAATTATCTTAAAGGCAAAAAGAAACACAGTGAAATCACTGAGGGATTCGGCTTGAAACGAAACAGAATATACCTCGGAACGGAATCGCTTCCTGATAATTTCATGGAACTTTGGATGTCAAATGTCAGCAGGTTCCAAAAAGAAAATTTTTCCATTATATCGTTTGAAAACTGGAAGAACCTCAAGGACATGTGGGAAACGATGCAGAAATATTGGTTGATTCGAAACGTAATAATTTGGCACTGCCCCAACAGAACTCAGGGTTTTGCGGCGAAATATAAACTCTTTTCAAAATATGATATTGCCGTTTTGGGGACATCCGGAAAAGTTGAGCTGAATGATCAGCCGGAAGACAGACTTCTTCAAAACGAATATGAAACGGCAATCTATGCTACCTCCGGAAAACCTAATTGGGAAGGATATAAAAAAGGCAAAAAAATCTGTCCGACTGATTTTGTTGAGTTTAAGACTGACGATGAAAAAAGCTCCGGACAGGGAATTATTTTCGGCTGCAAACCGGTCGAAATTTTGGTGCCGTACATTAAGGTTTTGACTCACCGGAATGATCTGGTCGTTGAGCCGTTCGGAGGATCGGGTTCGACTCTCATTGCTGCCGTTAAGCTCAAACGAAGATGCTTCGTTATGGAAAAATCACCCGTATATACCGAGGTAATCAAAAAACGGTGGGAAAACTTTACGAAACAGAAAGCGGTCAAAGTTAACAGTTAATCAAAAAATATGGAAAACAAAATAATAAAACGGCAGATAAAAGATAAAAATTTAGTAATCGAAAATCTCAAACGCATCCCGATTGTCGAAGTCGCCTGTAATAAAAGCGGTGTCGGCAGGACCACTTTCTACCGATGGAAAAAACAGGATGTGGATTTCTCAAAGCAGGTAGACCAGGCAATAGATGAGGGAATCAAACTCATAAACGATATGGCGGAGAGCCAACTGCTTACCGCGATCAAAGAAGGAGATCTCAAGGCTGTTTTCTACTGGTTAAATCACAGGCACCAGGCATACCTGAATAAGGTAGAGCTCACCGGACACCTGGATCACGATTATAAGTTAACAAAAGAACAGGAGGAACTTATCACAAAAGCAATTCAAATGGTTACAAAGGGAAAATAATTATTATTTAAAAGTTTATTAAAAAAATAAAACTATGGAAAACAATCACGATGAGGCAATTAGGGAAATTATCAGCAATGTTTCGATCAGGCGGAAACTCGCGTCAGACAGTTTTAAATATTTTGCCGCCATATACATGTACGAGCATCTGACGTACGAGTTGGCTCCGTTTCATGAGGATTTTATGCAGATCGCCGAAGACATAAATATCCCCTTGGCGGTTATTTTGGCCTTCAGGTCGAGCGGTAAATCGACAATTTTCAGCAACTGGTATCCGATTTGGGCGGCAACCGGACGGCAGCAAAAAAAGTTCATCCTGATTATCACATATAACCAGACCCAGGCAAGATTGATCATGCGAAATATTAAGTATGAACTGGAAAATAATGAACTTTTAAAGGCAGATATCGGACCGTTTGAAGACGATGACACCGAATGGTCGGCATTCTCCATCGTTTTGAAACATTACAACGCCCGGATTATGGTTGCATCGATAGATCAGGGATTAAGAGGTTTTAAGCACGGTCATTACAGGCCGGATGTTGTAATTCTTGACGATGTCCAGGATCAAAACAGCATGAGATCGCCTGAAGGCAGGGACAAATTATATGACTGGTATACGAAAGTGGTTTCACCTCTGAGTGACATCCATAAAAGGAAAACCGTTATTGTCGGAACCAGAATGGATAATGACGACCTGGTTAGCAGGCTGATTGACCAGATTAAAGATAAGAAATTGGAAGGAATTTACCGCATAGTCCCGATCATACAAAAAGGTAAGGCAACCTGGCCGGGAAAATATCCCGATAAGGCGGCGATCGCCAAGGAGAAAAAACAAAGCGGCGGCCGGATTGCCTGGTCCAGCGAATATCTGATGGAAATTCTTTCGCCTGAGGATCAGATAATAAAGTCCGAGTGGATCAGTTATTACTCGGAGTTACCTCCGATACAAAAATTGAAATATATTGTAATCGGAGTAGATCTGGCGACGGGCGAGAAAATCCGGTCCGATTCGACGGCAATGGTCCCGATTTATGTCTATGAAGACGGCGAAGAAGGCGAAGACGTCCAATGTTACGTCGGTTTACCCTTAATAAATAAAAAGGGTTTAACGATTATGGGCGCTACCGAAACCGTATTCCAGTTATACCAAAGTCTGCCAAACGGTCATGAAAAAATCGTGGTGGTAGAAGACGTGGGATATCAGCTGGAAGCATTAAAGTATATGAAAAATAAACCGATGGAGGTTGAAGGTACGAAAGTTCACGGACAGCCAAAAGACGTACGGCTATCAATCGTGTCCCCCTACCTGGAGTCCGGCAGGGTTCATTTTCCGCTTACGGGAGCAAGACCGTTAATAAATCAGCTGACGCAGTTTCCGAACGTACCGCATGATGATCTGATGGACGCTTTTGTCTATGCGATGTTGCGGATTCTGGAAGAGGAAAGCAAACCTCAACCGACATTAACGATTTTGGACCTTGATTCCGGACCGCACTGGACACCGATTAATACAATAGATGATCTAAGGAATATTTAGTCGAAGAATTTGCTTTTATTAAAAGATTCTCAAAAGCAGATGAGGTTTGCTTAGTTACTATTTTCATCTAATAGTCTCAGGAGTAAGCTTGCCAAGGCAAGATATTCCATAGCTTTTAAAGGATCATTTTGAATAAAATTTAGATGAGCTTTTCTATCTCTTATCCCTACAATTCCTTTAAATAAATTCATAATTCCTCTTTGTTCCGCCTTGTCGAGGCTATTTTCTAGTTCATTGAATTTAATTACTGGCTGCTGATTATCACAGCCGAAAATACGATTCATTAGATCATCTCCATCTAATTCTTTCCCACTTGCGGATTTAGGATGATTTGTTTTTATTTTAACTTGGTCGACTACTTCAACTAAAGCATTTTGAATAGCCTCTTTGAAAAAACCTTCTCTATACTGTTTCCACGAAACTTCTTTTATTCTGGGATGAATTTTATAAGGGATAATATTTGAATTTTTTTGGCCTTCTATTTTAGGAGGATATTTTTGAATATATTTCCAAACTCCAGTTCTTTTGCTTCTTGTTAATAGTTTACCTGCACGAACAATTCGCATCAATGAAACCGATAAAACAGAAGTTGGAATATTAAATCCAAATGTTGATATTTCTTTTTTAACTTCTTCAACATCATGTGCATTTGAAAAATACCCACTTTCCCATAACTGTTTTATCAGCGTGGTCGTAGATAAGGCATTATTTTTATTTTGTCGCATTTTCTTTCGAAAGAACTAATGATTTTAGGTGGGCTATACCTTTTTGCTGTAAACTAAAAGTTCCTTTACCAACTGCGACATACGACTCTTTTATATTTCTTTTATTGTGAGCGGCAAATTGCTTACTAATAATAATTGATTTTAGTTTACTACTAATAAACTCAACCTCTCTTGGTGTAAGTTCGGAAATTTGTGTCTGATCAACGAAAGCTAAGATCCATAGAATTTTGTCGGCCTGGGTTTTTAGTTCATGAAAGTTGGGATATCCTTTCATTTCTCCAACGATTGTTAACGCCGTAACAATAGCTCGAGGAGGTTTTGCTATTTTTGACCCACTTTTTTTACCAATGTTGATTTTTGTCTTTGTGGAATCTTTAAATTGGTTGATGATTGCAAGTTTTCCTTTTTCAGTTACTCCGTACACTCCTTCTTTCCCTTTGCTATATATGTATTGCAATTCCATCGCTGTATTTAAATCTCGAGTAAAATTACCCGGAGCATCACCATTTTTGCGAAGCTGAAGTAAAACTTCTTTACTCATAAATTCATCGCTTCCATTGCTATCTTCCAAACACTTTCCAACTACTGTTATTATTTCAGCGTTTGTTTTAGCCTTTGATTGGACAATTTGATCCTTTATGGATGAATGGACTGTGGCTTCTTTTGGCAGCATTTCTAAAGAAGTTGCAGGTTTATACTCTATATCTCCTTCTTCCCTTCCTAAAAATGCGACTATCTGTCCTGCTTTTTGCAATGTTGTTTCTTTTTCGAAAGACAACCCTTCACCGCTTATCGTTACTTTTATTGCCATACTGTTTGTTGTGTAAATTATATAACTGTTGTAATTATATTCTACATTTTGTAAATGTCAATATAATATGCATTGCACCGTTTGACTTTCGAATAAACATCCGTCATTCATTAATGGTATATGGATAGTCAGAATAAGCAGATTTATCCTATAAGCTATTGTTTATACGCCCGAAAATCATCAGAATCGGACGAACGGCAGATAATGTCTATCGACTCCCAGATTAAGGAAATGAAGGTTTTGGCCGAAAGGGACAAGGCTTTCATCAAAGAAGTCCGCTTTGAAAGTCATTCCGCAAAACAGTCAGGCCAAAGACCGGTTTTTCAGCAACTTATTGAAGATATTGTTAAAGGAGAATTTAACGGAATTCTGACATGGAATCCGGACAGGCTATCCCGGAATGCCGGAGATTTGGGGCGGATCGTGGATCTCATGGATCAGGGAAAACTTCATGAGATAAAAACATTCTCCCAATCATTCCGTAACCAACCCAATGACAAATTTCTTCTGATGATTTTATGCAGTCAGGCAAAATTGGAAAACGACAACCGGGCAATAAACGTAAGACGCGGAATGCGGGCAAAGTGTGAAATGGGCTGGAGACCGGGAGTTGCCCCCTTAGGCTATATGAACCGGGCTTTTGGAGGGGTAAAAGATATTATTATCGATCCAAAAAGGGCACCTATCATAAAAGAAGCGTTTGACAGGGCTGCCTACATGTACCATAGCGGCCGGATGGTAAAAGAGTGGATGGATAAGGAGGGGTTCACGACAAGAAAAGGGAAAAAGATAACTGAAAGCATGGTTTATCTGATGCTTAAAAACCCGTTTTACTGCGGATATTTCGAATATCCGAAAGGCAAACTGTATCAGGGTAAACATGAACCGATAATAACCAAAGAAGTTTTTAATGACACCCAAAAGGAAATCAGCATTCCGAGAAAAATAAAATTCGGGATGAAAAGCTTTGCATTTAAAGGTTTCTTCAAATGTTACAGCTGTAATTCCAGCGTCATCGGGGAAGAAAAACTGAGAAAACTGAAGAACGGCGGTCACCGAAGACATGTCTATTATCACTGCACACGTTTCAAAAATAAAAAATGCGAAGAGCCGTATTTGGACGAAAAAGATCTCCTCAGATTTATCTTAAAATTCATTGACAATATGAACGAGGATGAGATTAAAATTCCGGAGAAATTAAAGGGAGCGATGATGGAATACCAAAAACTGGTTTCGGATACCATATATTACAATACTGACCGATTATCGGATGACATTGAAATCGGCGTAAAGGATTACGCAAAGTACATTCTCCGCGAAGGAACAACAAAAGCGAAAAAAGACCTTGTTGAACTCATGCCTATACCACGATTTCTCCACAATAAAACACTTGTAAATAAGTAGCTTATAATAAAATCGCTTAATTTTATCTTTAGATTGTTAGGAAGCAATAATTAAAGAAGTTGTCTCAAGATGTTAAACTGCCCGAACTGCCCTGCAGTTTAACATCTTGTGAAATGTTTGTCAAGCCTAATCCTATAGTTGAAGTAAAATTTGTTTTTTCCCCGCAAATTTCTTTAGTAGATTTTAGTGTAGTTTCCTTGTTTAGCATATCCATAATTATACGATTTTTTGAAATCAAAATCAAGCGATTCAGAGCATATTTTAAGGCTAAAATAGCGATTTTTAGAAGGGGATTTAAATCCAGAACCCGGAAGAAAAACCTTATTAAGAATTAATCTGTTTTTTGAACGTTTTGACTATCTCTTTCTGTCGCTTACTATGGCGATCGGTCTTTCTTTTTTATCTACAGTCGTGCTGGGGAGCATGGATTCGAACCATGAGTAACCTGCTCCAAAGGCAGGTGTGTTACCGTTACACCACTCCCCAAGACTTAATGATTAAATAAACAAATAATCAAATATGCAAATTAAAATACACCTATATTTTACCAAAATAACGCCCCAAGATTCACCTTTATCAAGGCAGGGTAGACCCAACGGAGCAGTTGGCCATAGCGCTTTTCATTAAAGACGGCGACGAGATTTTTCAAATGATTTATTTTGAACCACTGGTATCCCTCGATTTCTGCGTGATCGTCCGGGTGAAACTGTCCGATGTCGTCGGGATCGCCGACGTATTCCATGAGGACGGTATGAATCGGTCCGTTTTTCCAGTAGTGACCGGGATAATAGGCGAAATTTTGCAAGAACTCCTTTCCGACCTCTTCAACGATAGCCCTCCGGGCCGCTTGAACTAGTACGTTGTCTTTTTCATCGATGGTCTCGGTGATATTTTTCATGTCACCGCTTTGGACTTGGAAACGATGATTGTTCATTCCTTCCTTTACGAGCAGAAGGCCGGCTTTTTTGTGATAAGCGACTATGGCCAGGAATTCACCTTTTTGTACAGGTAAAATAGCTTCGTTTTTTGCATAAAATCTTTCCGTCATTTTCTCTCCCTTCGCTGGTATTGTCCAGATCAGGTAATACGGGTCTCCCAAATCTTGGGACTCTCAGGCCCAGCCGTCAGGCGGGTCTCCCCGAGGAACGCACGATCAAGAGGGTACCATTGGCAACATCGATCTCAGCTTTTCCGGATTTTATTTCGTTACTAAGTCCGATGGTGTCTCCGAATCGCAGCGTTTTTTCCGATAAATTATACTTAAAACCTTTCAATGATACACGACAGATCGGGGAAAATGGGAAGATCGAAAAGTATTTTATTTTTTTTGATTTTTCGAAAGAACTTTTTTTATCGACCAATAATATCTCATGGTCTTCGTCGATAAGTTTTGCCGGAATTTTTGCGGCCAAGATTTTTTTCAAAAGAAAAGCGGCGGTAAAAAAATGGTCGAGCCGACCGCCGGTGGCGCCGTATATCGCAATCGATCGAGGATTAAGCTTCGTCGCTTCGTCTACGGCCAGTTCCAGATCGGAAAAATCTTTTTCGGGTGGGAATTTTTTGACGACTTTGACGGATTTTTTGATCATTTCAAATTCGCCGTCATTGACCGAGTCAAAATCGCCAATGGCCAGATCGGGAACAATGCCTTTGGTAATGAGCCAATGGGCACCCCTGTCGACTCCGATTACGAAAACCGAATCTTGAATATCTTTAATTAATTTTTCCGGGATTATGGCCCCACCGACAATTGCTATTTTCATAGTATTTGCAAACCATTATAGAGGATTAATTTTGCTAAAATATCTACATATGAACGATACGATCATCTGCCCGCACTGCAAAAAACCAATTCCGTTGACCGAAGCTTTGTCACACCAAATCCAGGATAAATACGCCAAGTTCTACAAGATCCGTCTTGAAGAGGAAAAAAACAAATTCGCCAAGACGCTTCAGCCCGAACTTGAAAAAAAACTGAAAGAATCGCTTTCTTTCGAGATAAAAAATAAGGACAACGAAATTGAAGAGGCAAAAAAGCAAAACAAGAATCTCCAGGAACAACTTTTGGAACTGAATAAATTAATACGCCAGGTGAAAAACGAAAGCGAAGAAAAACGTCTGGAAATGGAAAAAAAACTTACGGCGGCCGAGGACAAAATCAGAGTCGAGGAAAAGAAAAAAGCCGATGAGGAATATAAAATGAAGATTTTGGAAAAGGATAAAAAGCTAAGCGACGCTTTGAAGCTTGTCGACGAATACAAAAGAAAGCTCGAACAAGGTTCCCAGCAGCTTCAAGGGGAAGTCCAGGAACTGGAACTGGAAAATATTTTGAAAGCGGAATTTCCCTATGACGAGGTCAAGGAGGTTCCCAAAGGTGTCCATGGCGCCGATGTCCTTCAGGTCGTCAGAACCAACAACGGTCGCGACTGCGGGACGATTATTTGGGAATCGAAAAGAACCAAAGCCTGGAGTGAAGGCTGGATCGCCAAACTCAAAGAAGATCAGCGCCTGGTAAAAGCCGAAATCGCCGTCATCATTTCCCAGGTATTACCGGACGGAGTAAAAAATATTGCCGAAAAACACGGAGTTTGGCTGACGAGCTTTGATTCTTTGGTAGGGCTGGCAACGTCTTTACGGCAAAACTTGATCGCTGTTGCCGCCGTCAAATCTTCTCTCGTCGGGCGTGACGACAAGAAAGAAATCCTTTGGAACTATTTGACATCCATTGATTTCAGGCAGAGGGTCGAAGCGATATACGATGCCTATTCCCAGATGATGGAGGATCTTAAAAAAGAAAGGGATTGGTTCACGAAAAAATGGGCCAAACAAGAGAAAAACATCCAAAAAGTCGCCGATAATATCCTCGGCATGCATGGAGACCTGGAGGGAATCGTCGGTAAATCCCTGCCGGAAATAACTGAGCTTAAGAAGTTAGAAAACGGAGAATGAAAAAACGTAAAATCAAGCTCGACGGATTGGAAGGATTCTTCAATGTATTTTCAAAATACGTGGTTTTTATTCCTTTGGTGATCCTTATCGTTGCTGTCTTTTACAAGATGGGAAGTACCAGTGTCAATATTGCCAATGTCGTCCAAAATCAGGTATCCAAAATAAGTCCCGTACCAACTAAGGCACCACAACAAAACTTTGACCTTAAGGGTCCATATCAATGCGACTACAACGTA
>JAJYIX010000041.1:1658-11402 GCA_021789865.1 bacterium | reverse complement strand
TATCCATAGAAGGCGCGCGCGGCGTTCTATTTAACATCGTCGGAGGTCCGGATTTGTCGATGTCGGAAATCGACGAAGCAGCGTCAGTCATCGCCAAAGCCGTTGATCCCGATGCCGATATCATATTTGGCGCAGTCATCGATGAAAGGATGCTCGACCAGATAAAAATAACGATTATTGCGACAAAATTTGATGACAGTAAGTTGAAGCTTTTTCGATTCAAAAAAGAGCCGGAAATCGTCAAGGAACCCGAAGAACTGAATCTGAAGAGAGAGACGCCGGAAAATATTGAAAAAAGAGAAGATAAATTTGAAGAAGACGAATTCTTGGATGAGTCTTCGGAGTTCGATATTCCCGCTTTTCTTCGTAAAAAATGATGATGGTTCGCTGTATGCTATATTTTTAACATGAGCAGGAAAAACTTTGCTATTTTTATATTATTCATTTTTTTGACTCTTGCGGTAACTTTTCCGGCAGTAAGGCACATAGGTCAAATGATGATCGGAGATGGCGGAGACGGATATCAGTTCGCCAGTTTCCAATATTTGGCGAAAAAACTATTTTTTGAGGGAAAGTTCCCTTTTGGTTGGACAAATTTTTGGCGCTATCCATACGGGATTAATTTCCAAAATAGCTACGACTCCTCTCTGCTGATCATTTTCGGAATATTCTTGTACACGCTCACTTCAAATCCGATACTCGTATACAATTTATCAATCTTTTTTTTGATATTTCTTGCTTTAGTGCTCGCTTACAGTTCGTATGCGGAGTTTTTCGATCCTCTTATATCTGTTATCGGAGCGATAATATATGGGTTGTCTTTTTTTTCGATCGCTCGTCTGGGTGGTCATCCGAATATTTTTTTCATTACTTCTATTTTGTTCTTTTATACAAGTCTTTATCGTATCTATAGAACAAAGGGATCAACCTCAAGTTTTATATACTTTTCAGCCGCTGCATTGTTGGTTCCTTTCTCTTCTATGCAATTTCCTTTGTTGCTGGTCGGAAGCTTTCCTTTCATTTTTTTGCTTCTTGTGATTTTTTATAAAAAGGAATTATTTGAGCTTTCAAAGATTATTTGGCAAAAAAAAGTAAAATTCTTCGCATTTATTTTAATCGCTTTTTTTGTTTTTTTACTTTTTCATGCAAACAAGCTGATCGGGTTATTTTCCGACCCTCAGACCTACTTGCCCGAATATAAAATCATAAGCGTTCCAGCGATTAATTTTGTTGTACCTAATTCCTATTTGAAAAGCTTGTCAAGCATCTTTGCGAATAGTTCTACGCAATCGATTGAAAATGTACTTTTTTTAGGTTATGGAGAAATGATTTTATTCGTATTCGCGCTGACGACACTCAAAAAAAGCAGGACAAAGACTTTCCTGATCATTGCTTTTTCAGTGTTTCTCGTCATAGCTTTGGGAAAGCAGAATTTTCTGACAAGAATTTGGCCTTATCAGTATCTTTTTAATATCTTTCCGTACCGAGGCATCACGGAGCCGGGAAGGTTCGTGATATTTGTTTATCTGGCGATGGCAGGGTTGATCTTAAAGTATCTTAACCAAATAAAAGATAAAAAGACGCTTTTTCTTATATTATTCGTATTGGTTCTTGAGCGAATGCCCGTAGGCTTTTATTTAAGCCCAAGTCTTTATGAGAAAAAATTTATATCAATACTCAAAAATTCCGAATCAAAGGCGATCATAAATCTTCCATCGGACTTACCCGGATGGAATGATCAATACTACGATATCTATTCCGTTTATTCCGATAAGCCGATGGTGAACGGGTATATACAATGGTCAGGAGATAATGCCAAATCCCGAAAGCTTCTCTCCCAGTTAAACGAATACAGGTGTTATCATTACCCGGCTTTTTATCAGGAGGGTGACGATCTCGGTCTGGCTCGACAAAAGAAGGATTTTCTTTTAAAGACTATGATAAATTACGATATTAAGACGATGGTCGTATACAAAGATTTTCTTGCTTCAGACAATTGCCGGAGAGCCAGTTTTTTTGTGTCCGTTCTTTTAGAAGATACAAAACGTTTCCAAAAGGTGTTTGATGACGGAGATAAAGAAGTATTATCGCTGCGTTATTGAATGGCTTTTTAGATCAGGAGAACGGCGAGGATGAATATGAAAAGCGAATATTTTTTCGAATTCACATCAAGTTGCTTCATATTTTAAATCATTCTTCATCGTGTCGGTCTTTTAACAGGCACACGAGAAAAAGACCGTAGATGAAGAAAAAGAAAATTATTATTATCATCATATGATCTAAATTTAGCTTGTCAGGATGGTATTTACTTGAAAAATATATTACGAAATCCTGAAAAACCTGAATTAATGAAGATTGGCGAAAGTAAAACCGCGTTTTTTTAAAGTTACCAAATTCTCCGACGGAAAACCTATGGCATCGAGCTTTTTTCTTAATATCGATATAATCTTGTCGATCGACCAGTCGGAATATTTATCGAGATACTGGCTTCCCCAGATGGCCTCGGCCACTTGATCGCGGGTTGTCAGATCGTTTTCGTGGGAAAGAAAATAAACGATCAATCTGAATTCCTGGAAAGAAAATTTGTTGCCGCAACTGACGCTTCCGCAAAATATTTTTTTTGATTCTGGATCAAATGTAAGCCGTTGCTTCGGAATTTTATGCTTTACGAATTCCTTAAATATCGTACCGAAGACCTCCCATTTTTCACCGGCGACCTTTTTTATTATGCCAAGGTTTTCCAAATACCGTACTTCGTCGGATTCGGGATCGGATAATCTCCCGATAGTGACTACCGATTGGATTATTTTCCTTTCTTTTTCTGTGAAAAAATTCCAGATATCGGCGCAGATGATCTTGAGTTTGTAATCGGAAAGAATTTTTTTGATCCCGTGCTTACCGATCATCGCAAAGACATTTTTTAGAAGGCGCGGGTGACCGCCGCACATTTCAAATATCGATTTTTTTTCTTCGATATTTAGGCTTTTCCCGTCATCATGCCTCAGTTGGTCCAGAAGATAATAAACTTCTTTTTGGCCGAAAAGAGGAAAATATTTGATATTCTGGGATAAGGGATGTTTGAGGTTTTGAAAGTTTTTGATAGTCGATTCGTCGAATAAATTAATCGTCGATAAAAATAAAAATCCGATTGCCGATTTGTCGGACGACATTTTGGTTTCGAGATCAAGAATCGATTCCAGATTGAGATATATATTTATGGATAAATTAAGAGTAAATTCAAAGTCGTTTAAAACGAAGATGAGTTTATTGTTGGTCGACAGAAGTTTCTCGACGTTCTTTTTTATAAGGAGAAGCGGGTTTTTAATAAGAGGACTCGAAACCGCTTGGATGCCTTTTTTTTCCATTTCCAGGATAAGATTTTCGAGGATGAGGGTCAGATAAGCCTCGCTTGTTACGTCCATTATTTCGTCCGGGTCGACGAAGACGAAGATTGTCCGGTCATATTCGTCTTTGAATATTTTTTGTAAGACGGCCTCTTCAGTGAGGAGATACTTAAAAATGGTCCTTTTTCCGCCCCCGGCAGCGAACATGCAGGTTGCGGATTCACCTTTTACAAAAGGATTGAATACCTCTTCGGCAAAGTCAGTCAGAAGTTTTTTGTTGATTGTCGGCTTGTCATTTTTTTTCATCAGGATTTTCAGAATTATGTAAGAATTTTCTTAATTTTAGTATTATGTTGTTTAAAATGCAAATATCGGGTATGATAGAATATCCTTACTATGTTCAAAAATGTCGATGGAAAAAAAGATTTTGTCGCAATGGAAAAGGATTGGCTATCTCACTGGTATCGTAAAGGAATCGTAGAAAAATATCTTCATAAGAATGACAAATCGGAAAAATATTTTTCCTTTCTGGATGGTCCGATCACCGCCAATAATCCCATGGGTGTCCATCACGCCTGGGGTCGTACTTACAAAGACTTGTGGCCCAGATTTTATAATCTGCTGGGCTACCGGGAACGGTTTCAAAATGGCTTCGACTGCCAGGGTTTGTGGGTCGAGGTTGAGGTTGAAAAAGAACTGGGTCTGAAAACAAAAAAAGATATCGAGAATCTTGTCCCGGGCGATAAATACGCTTCGATCGCCAAGTTCGTCGAGTTGTGCAAAGACCGAGTCAAAAAATTCGCCGCGATTCAAACTGAGCAATCTAAAAGACTTGGATATTTCGCTGATTGGGATCATTCCTACTTCACGATGAGTCCGGAAAACAATTTTATGATATGGAGGTTTCTGAAAAAGTGTTATGACAATGGCTGGATTTACAAGGGCCACGAATCGGTGCCGTGGTGTCCCCGTTGCGAAACAGCCATTTCCCAGCACGAAATGCTGACCGAGGATTATAAGGAAATTGTTCACGACTCGGTGTATTTCGAACTGCCGATTGTCGGTCGGAAGAATGAAAATCTTCTTGTCTGGACGACTACTCCTTGGACAATTCCGGCCAATATCGCTGTTGCCGTCGGTGCCGATATCGACTATACGCTTGTCGAAGGGTTTTCCGGACAAAAATTCTGGATTGCCAATGCGCTCATCAAATCGGTATTCAAAGGAGAATATAAGACTATCAAAACTGTCAAAGGAAAAGAATTAGTCGGTCTTAAGTATCAAGCGCCATTTGACGATCTTCCGGTCGTGGCCAAGATTGCCAAAGAGAACCCGGAAAAATTCCACATAGTATTTGCCACCGATCCGCAGATCTTGCCGATTACGACTACCGAAGGAACCGGCATGGTCCACACGGCGGTGTCGGCCGGAGTCGAGGATTTTAAAATGGGAAAAAAGCTGGGTCTTCCGATGATCCCCGTGATTGCGGACAATGCCGACTATCTTGAAGGACTTGGTTTCTTAAGCGGCAAGAATGCCAAAAAACATCCGGAAATAATTCTCGATTTCCTGAAATCGGAAAAAAATAGCAATGATTCTACATGGGTATTTGAAATCGTCAGGTACAAGCACCGTTACCCTGCTTGTTGGCGCTGCAAGACCGAACTGGTTTGGAAAGTCGCCGATGAGTGGTACATAGCAATGGACAAACCGTCCGAAAGTCAAAAGTCAAAAGTCAAAAGTCAAAAAGTCGAATCCGCTATTCGTAATTCGTCATCGGATAATCAGACTTTAAGGGAAAGAATGATGAAAGTGGCAAAGTCGATCGAGTGGATGCCGGAGTTCGGACTTGATCGGGAGCTCGACTGGCTAAAAAATATGCATGATTGGCTGATATCGAAAAAGAACCGTTATTGGGGTCTGGCACTTCCAATTTATGAATGCAAAAAGTGTCAACATTTTACAGTCGTCGAAAGTGAAGATGAATTGAAAAAACTTGCCGTCGAAGGTTGGTCGAAATACGAAGGTCATACGCCCCATAAGCCATACATCGACAAAGTGAAAATAAAATGCCCGAAATGCGGCGAGACGGTCTCCCGGATAGACGATGTCGGTAATCCATGGCTCGACGCAGGAATTGTCGCTTATTCAACTATCAAAGAAGGAAACGTCGGTGAGCCGCTCTATTTAAAGGATAGAAATGAGTGGGAGAAATGGTTCCCGGCCAATTTCATCACCGAAAGCTTTCCCGGACAGTTCAAAAACTGGTTTTATGCGCTCATCGCAATGTCGACCGTCATGGAAGATCGGCCACCGTTTGAAAGAGTGCTCGGTTTTGGGACACTTCTTGGAGAAGACGGTCGCCCGATGCACAAAAGCTGGGGAAACTCCATCGAATTCAACGAAGGGGCGGATAAGATCGGTGTCGATGTGATGAGGTGGATGTTTGTCCGTCAAAACCCCGCTGACAATATGCTTTTCGGCTACAAAAAGGCGACTGAGGTGAAAAGACTTTTTTATCTAATGTTGTGGAACGTTTACAAATTTTATGTTGACTATGTGAACTTGGACAAGTACGAAATAGGAAAAGAAAAAATAAACCCGGTCAACGTCCTTGATAAATGGTTATTGAGTCGTTTTACCTCGCTGACAATCAATGTCGAGAATTCTCTTCGGAACTACGAGCCGAAAACCGCCGCGACCGGGATCGAACAGTTCGTGTCGGATTTTTCGACTTGGTACATCAGGAGGAGTCGTGATCGGGTGTGGGTCAACTCACAAAACAAGCAGGACACTGAAAGCTTTTATCGGGCCGCCAACTACGTCCTGGTTAATTTAGCTATCATAATTTCTCCCTTTATGCCCTTTATCAGCGAGGAAATTTTCACTAATTTGACCGGAGAAGCGTCGGTTCATCTTTCTTCTTGGCCGAAAGTAAATAAAGAGTATTTGGACCCTCGGCTGGAGAAGGACATGGCAAAAGTCAGGGCGATTTGTGAATCCGGACACGCGAAAAGAAAAGCCGATGGCAAAAAAGTCAGAATACCCTTAGCCAAGATCGAAGTCGAACTCGACGGCGATTTTAACAACATCAGTCCCGACGTTTTCGCTTTGGTCCTGGCCGAATTAAACGTCAAAAATGTCGTGGTGAACAAAAAAATTCGTTATCCAAAAAAGGAAGTCAAAGTATCGGAAGACGATTTGGAAAAAGAAGGGGAGCTGAGGGAACTTGTTCGCCTAATCCAATCTAAAAGAAAAGAAATGGGCCTTACTCCGACTCAAAAGATAAATCTTGTCATTCCGGATGCCTTTATGGAAGATGTTGAATTTATCAAACGGCGCGTCGTTGCCAATCGGATAGAATTTGGTAATGAAGTCGCCGTCACCGTCTAATGGATATAATCATTCCGACGATTTTCCTATCCCTTTTTGGTCTCTTTAATCTCTTCGGGGTTAACGTAAGTCTTTTTTTTCGTCAACTCGAATATACGATCATCGGTTTTGCTGGTTTCTATTTTATAAAAAAAATCGGATATTACTTTTTTCGGGAAAATTCAAAGTTTTTTTATTGGTTGTTTTTGGGAATTTTGGCGGTCACAGTCATGATAGGCATCGAAGCCAGAGGCTCGAAGAGATGGCTTGATTTGTATTTTTTTAATTTTCAGGCAAGCGAATTCTTCAAGGTATTTTTCATCCTTTACATGGCCGATTTTTTTTCCAGCAAAAAAATACTCGAAAACGACTTGGTATATTTCCTTAAGAGTTTTATATATTTTTTCATACCGGCATTTATAATCTTCAAACAACCCGATCTGGCCAACGCCGCCGTATTTGCATTTGTTTACTTGATAATGATCATTTTTTCTCAGGATTATAAAAAACATCTCGGGTATTTGGCCGGACTGGCATTGATGTTTGCGCCTCTCGGCTGGCTAGTCCTCCGCGGCTATCAACGCGCCAGATTGATGAGTTTTTTAAACCCACATTTGGACACAAAAGGCATATCTTACAATATGATTCAAGCGGTTATTACCATAGGTAGCGGGATGTTTTTCGGGCGCGGACTGGGGCTCGGAACTCAATCAAAACTTTTTTTTCTTCCCGAAAATACGACAGATTTCGCATACGCTTCGCTCGTCGAACAGTTCGGGTTTGTTGGAGGCTTTTTAGTAATTTTATTTTACGCCGCGATAATCTACATTCTGGCCAAAAAGACAATAAAATACTACTATCAGCGTGATCGTGACGGACAAAGAAAATTTTTATACTGTCTTGGTCTTCTTTCATATTTATTTTTCCAAATTTCCGTCAATATCGGGATGAATATGGGGCTTTTACCGGTGGCCGGAGTCGCTCTGCCGTTCATCACATACGGCGGTTCTTCAGTCTTGGCGGTTCTTTTAGGGTTTGCTCTGTTGCCTTGAAATTAAGTTTTTTTCAGGTATAATTTAATTCTATGGCTACATTTGCGGTCGTGAAAACAGGAGGAAAACAGTATCTGGTCAAAGAAGGCGACAGTATCACTGTCGATAAGCTTGATAATAAAGTCAAAGATTCAGTTGAACTTGAAGTTGTCGCCCAGTTTGACGACGATGGAAAATTCGTCGAGCTTGGTACTCCGGTTTTGGCAAAAAAAGCCAAAGCGGAAGTTGTCGCGGATGGCAAAGGTGAGAAAATAAGGGTCGCCCGTTTCAAGGCAAAAGTTAGATATCGAAAAGTCCGAGGTTTCAGGCCGCAATTGACAACCTTGAAGATTACCAAGATTTGAAAATCTCTAAATTTCAAAAACCAAATTACAAATAAATTCTAAATACTAAACGCTAGACAAATTCAAAACAGTTGCGAATTTGTGATCTAATATATAAGATGTTGTTTGGTATTTCGAATTTAAAGCTTAGAATTTTGTTTTAATATGGCTCATACAAAAGCGCAAAAAACTGTCAAAGGCAATCGTGATTCTCAGTCAAAGAGGCTGGGTATCAAAGTCTATGGAGGACAAGCTGTCATTCCAGGCAATATTATTATTCGCCAAAGGGGAACTAAGGTAAATGCTGGACCGGGGACGATCCTGGCCCGAGATTTTACCGTCATGGCCGTCAAAACAGGTAAAGTCAAGTTCTATACGCGCTTCGGCGACGCCTTCGTCAAAGTAGAATAAAAAGCTCCGATTAATCAAAGTCGGAATATATAGTATTTCGAGTTAAATTTGTTTTACTGGAAGTCCGAATCATACGTTTTGTCGCTTATAGTCCATTGACAAGAATATCCGCTCCTAATAAAGTTCTTATATGACAAGAATTTCTCGGTTTCCTGTCGAAGCAAAAGTATTGGAAAAACTTTATTCGCTGATGTTTGAGATCGTATCAAGCATGGATGACGAAGAGTCATTTTCTAAGATAATAAATGAACTGTTGTCTCCAACGGAAAAAATAATGATTGCGAAGCGAATCGCCATTATTTATCTTCTTATGAAAAAGATAGACTACTATAATATATCCGAAGTTTTAAAAGTATCCTCTGAGACGATTGCCAAATTCCATCTAATCATGGAAGAAAGCGGAGAGATAAAAGGAGTTTTAAAAAGCATGGTAAGAGTCGAAAAAATGAGAGATTTTTTTGAGGAATTATTTGCTGCCGAACCTGGAGTGCGTGGCGTTGATTGGTCGGCGGCTTGGCGAAAAAAAATAGAATTAAATCAAAGAAAGACCCGCGGAATATGAAAACATACTTCGATTAATCGAAGTATTATAATTAGACTATGCAATTTTTGATTATCGGCAAGGATGGAACGGATGCTTGGGCCGGTGAACGAAGAAATGCGGTAAGAGAAAAACATCTCCGACTCGGAGATCAAATGGAGGCATCCGGCGACCGGTGGTACGGTTGTGCGATAATGGATGATCATGGAAAGATGACAGGATCGATGGCGATCCTGGACTTTCCCTCCAAAGAGAAACTGCAAGACTATTTGAAAAAAGAGCCGTATATTCTCGGTAAAGTATGGAAAACTATCGAGGTATATAATTGCAATGTAAAAAATCCCTGGAAATTCAACCGCCCAAAATCCTTCTTCGAAAAAAGAGGTTATCAAAAAATAACTTGACAAATTTCCCCGTCATCCTGAATTTATTTCAGGATCCAGCTATAATTGATGGTGAGCATATGGATGAAGTAATTGAAAGAATAAAAAAGGAAGAAGACATTTTCAGCAAGGCGAAATTGATCAGGTACCTAATACGGGAAAAGAATGTTGCCGCTCATATAATCGCCGAAAAAATGGGTATAAAACCGGCCTACCTGAGTCACATTAATAGACTCAACAATCTGCCAGAAGTCATTGTGGACGGATACTATTCCGGGCTCATTACCAAGAGCCACCTGTTTATCATCTCGCGCGTCA
>JAJYIX010000041.1:0-1648 GCA_021789865.1 bacterium | reverse complement strand
TACGAAGATATATTGACAAAAAATCTTGGAATTAAGGAAACGGAAGAAGAGGTGAGGCAGTTTCTTTATTCGGTAAAATCACAGGGTAAATATTTAGGCCAAAAGGAAAAAGAGATAGCCGGAAAATTCATATCGGAAAAAATTCCGGGAGCTAATCTGAAAATAATACAAACCAGAACCAAGGGCAAGCTCGTCATAGAAATTCCTGGTAATCTGCAAACCACCTCGGAAGGTCTCAAAAATCTTATAGAAAAACTCAGAAGCTAGGTACTCTCTCCTCTTGGGGCAAAGGATTGGTCACCGGACCGACTTTTCCGACCGGAAAGTACCGATAAAATACCTGTCCGATAACGCTTTGCTCAGGGATTTCACAAAATTCTCTCGAATCAGACGAACGAGGACGATTGTCGCCCATGACAAAAAGATCTCCTTGATCGACTTTGTACGGTACACCTTCCTGCACACAGCCGCCATCCCAGGTGTTGGTCTTGGCCGATATATAGTCCTCATTCAAAAGCCGTCCGTTGACGAAAACGTCGCCATTTTTTATAAGAATCGTATCTCCTGGCAAGCCGATTATTCTTTTAATGTACTCAATATCAGGATTTGACGGCGCTTTCAAGACGATGACGTCGCCTCTTTGAGGGCTTCTGAATTTATAGGTAATACGACTAGTCAAAATATAATCGCCGTCGTAAAAAGATGGTTCCATCGAGGCACCTTTTACCTGGTTTGGGGTCAAGACAAAAAGATAAACGACGATGAATATCGATCCAACGAATACGACGGTCTCGAGGATATCCATGACGAAATCGATGACCGCTTTTATGTACTTGAGCATAATTAAACTATTCTAGGGTAAAATGCGGAGTTAATCAAGATCATATAGTTTTTTTATTGGTAAAGTATAATATATCAGACAGGGCTTATAGCTCAGTTGGCTAGAGCGTTGCATTCACATTGCAAAGGTCCTTGGTTCAAGTCCAAGTAAGCCCACCCTCAGATAAAATACGACAGGCGATCCAAGACGCCTTGAAGTCTTTTGCCTACCACCCGGTACGATTTTTTTCTGAATACTGAAATGGCTGACAAAAGCGTCCATACGGAAAATACGATCCCCTGTAAGTCGAAATTTTTTGTCGATCTTTTCGGCGAATTTTTACCGGAACTACTGACCGCCAAAACCTGACCTTTTTGTGGCGGCGCACTTAGGGGAGGGCCGAAATTATTGACGGTTTCCAGTCTTGTTTTTACCTGAAATTCCGAAAAAGATCCCCCGCTACTATAAACAGCTCCGTCTTCGGTCTCGGCCTGTACCGTGACGATACTGGAATAAATTCCTTCACCGGCGGCGGCCGGGACTATCAATCCGAAAGTCAACTTTTTTTCCAGACCCGGTTCGACATCACCCAGCGCAAACTGGTTAGCGCCGACGATGACATTTCCATACTGAATTTCCTGACCGACAAAAGAATTTTTGGCGGTACTTGACCCCAAATTCTTGACCACAACTTCAAAAGTCACAATATCCTGCGGATATACAAATGTCGCGATGTTGTTCACTTGAGAGACCGATAAATTGAGCGGGCTATAATTTCCATCGGAGCGAACTTCTTCCTGCGGGTTGTTTTCGGTATTCAACTTCAAG